>JAUYMZ010000065.1 GCA_030699355.1 Bacteroidota bacterium
TGGCGGCGCTATACACAACTTGCTTGAACCTAATATGAGCTATTATTATAGAGATAAAGATGATGAGGCTCTTAAGCTACCCAGAAGATATACCTTGCATGGAGGCGTAAATATTGGCTTAAATAAAACACGTTACGAAGAAAACAGAATTATTTTATCTCCTAATTTGCTGTTTATGCAACAACGCGAATTTTACCAAATGAATGTTGGTTTCTATGTAAAACAAAAATCACTAACTTTGGGTACTTGGATCAGACAAACTTCTAATAGCACCGATGCAGCAATTTTTTTAATTGGTTTGCGTTTTCCATCTGTTAAGGTTGGTTATAGTTATGATGCTATCATCTCTAAAGCCAAGCAGGCAACAGTAGGTTCTCATGAAGTTTCCTTGGTTTTTGAGTTTAAACCAAAAGTTAGGCCGGGCGTTAGATACAATAAAAGATTGGCCTGTCCGGAGCTATAAATTTGTTGATTCTCAAAAAAAATAGACAGATTGAGTGATTTATTGAAAAAAAATCTTATGTTTGAAAATTCCAAAATAATATAAAGTGATGAAAACGCTTTCTAAATTTTTTCTTTTCGGTTTGCTAGGTGCAAGTGTAATGTATAATTCATCTTGTAATAAAGCAGGCAAATCCAGCACAACTGGCTGGAAATACAATGACGCCAAATGGGGCGGCTTTGAAAAGCATAAGTTCAAAGAACAGGAAACTGGTCCGGGCTTAATCTTTGTTGAGGGTGGTACTTTTACCATGGGTTCATCTGAACAAGATTTAACTTATGATCACAATAACATGAAACGTCGCCTTTCTGTGAGTAGTTTCTATATGGACGAAACAGAGGTGAGTAACTTTCATTATCTAGAATATTTGCATTGGCTTATGCGCCAATATGTAGATGATCCAACGGTTCATACCAAAGCCTTGCCAGATACTTTGGTTTGGAGAGATAAGCTCTCTTACAACGAACCTTATGTATTATACTACTTGCGTCACCCTGCCTACAGAGACTACCCAGTTGTTGGTGTTAGTTGGGTGCAAGCTGCAGAATATTGCAAGTGGAGAACCGATCGCGTAAACGAAATGATTATGGTGCGCGAAGGATTCATTAATCTAGATATCCAAAAACAAACTGGTCCGGAAAACTTTAATTCGGAAGCCTATTTATTAGGTTTGTACACTCCAAGTGTAAAAAAGGAATTGCGTGATTATGCGCCAGGTGCTAAAACACGTTCGGTACGCATGGAAGATGGTATCTTATTACCAAGCTACCGCTTACCAACAGAAGCAGAATGGGAATATGCAGCAGGTGCTTACAAATCTGCTGGTTTCAATGAAAACATCGATATCAAACGTATTTATCCATGGAATGGCCTAACTTTACGTAGAGGCGACACCGAAAAAACCCGTGGTAAAATGTATGCCAACTATACTCGTGGTAGAGGTGATGGTGCTGGTATTGCAGGTAACTTAAATGATGGTGCACTATACACTACTTTGGTTAAAGACAAAAGATACTTGCCAAACGATTTTGGTTTATTTCACATGGCTGGTAATGTTAGCGAGTGGACAAACGACGTTTATCGTCCGCTTTCATTAGAAGATATGACAGGTTTTAACCCTTACCGTGGTAATGAGTACAAGAAGTACAAAAAAGATGCAGACGGTTTTATCTCTGAAAAAGATGATTTAGGTAGAATGATTTACGAAGATGTAACTGAAGAAGACAATGCTAAACGTAGAAACTACAAGAAGGCAGACAATATTGGTTACAAGGATGAATTAACTTACCCAGATATTGAGCAGAAATATGAGTACAGCGTTTCATCTTTAATTGATAATGCAGCGCGTGTATACAAAGGCGGAAGCTGGGCTGATAAGGCCTATTGGTTAAGTCCAGGTAATAGAAGGTTCTTAGATCAAGATCAAGCTACTGCAACTATCGGTTTCCGTTGTGTAATGGATAGAGTAGGGGATATGACCAAAAAAGGAAAGAAATAATAATATTATACAAAATAAAAAAGGCTGTCCAATCTCATTGCGACAGCCTTTTTTGTTTTATATTTATTGGTTCAGCCAAAGCTATTTATTGGCATTAAAGGATATCATTGGATGAAGAACCTAGACCAAAACTACTTTGATTAATGCTTGCAGAACACAGCTGTTCGGGGAAATTCAACTTCTTACTTTGAGATTCTTCGCTCCACTGCGTTGCGCTCAGAATAACAATGCTTTGAAACTAATAAGCAGCGGGGTTATAGGCAGCTTAGCTGCCTATAACCCCGCTGCCATTAAAAACCTCCGAGTACCGGTCATTCTGAGCGCCAGCGAAGAATCTTAATATTTTCCCGGACAGCAATGCATACAGAATATAGGTTTAGCTCAATACCAATTTACTAAACCCCTTTGCATTCTCGATATAAACTAATTCTTTCTTTCAAGCATCAATTTACCTCACTAAGGTAAGCGTACCATGTAAGTTTCGCTTTTTGCCCGTTATTAGGTTTTCTGTTTTTAAGATGTAAAAATAGACACCTTCTGGGGCTTCTATGCCTGCTTCATTTTTGCCATCCCATCTAAAATAACTTACATGGTCTTCAAAATATAGTTGGCCCCAGCGGTTGTAAACATAAATATCGGTTTTATTACACTGCTCAAGAACGCCTTCAATCCTAAAAAAATCGTTTAAGCCATCATTGTTGGGTGAAAATATATTGGGTACATTTGGATATTCTAAGGAGTCGGGTAAACTAACAAATCCGTAAGCTGTATCTGCGCAGTTGGTTCCAAATTCTACAATCAGTCTAATGGTATCGCCATAGTATTCAGGCAAGATTTTTTTGCGCGGATTTTCTTCATAGCTGCTTTCTCCATCCGGAAATGTCCAAAAGAAATTGGAGGCATTGATGGTGGTATTTTTAAATGTAAATTCAGACGCACAGGTGTCTGCCGTCCATTCAAATCCTGCATTTTCTATTCTAAAATCAAATTTTAAAGCGGCATTGCTGCACCTCGGACTCACATTGGTGGGGGCATAAACGCCGGGTGTTGTTTTTAAATCTGAAAAGGGGTTGGTGCCGCTTGGACAGCTAGCGCACATACTTTGGTAAACAATTCCTTGTTTATCAAATCTACTGGTGCCTCCATCTACGTGGTCGCCAGAATTATCGGGGTTGTCGCCGCCAATAAAGGTGGCATACAATAAACTACTGGCATTTTTATTGAGAAGTAACAAATAAAAATCGCTGCCATCTGTTTTGGTTTGAAAGGCATCTGTCGTGGTAGGAATTCCTATGGTAGAAGAAGGAGTATTGTCTGTTTTGGTGGCTCTTCTACCTCCCCAACTGCTTACGTAGATACGTTTGCACTCGTCTACTAAAAAGGCGTTAATGGTAAGGTCTATTTGGTTTCGGCCTGAACCAAAAACGGTTGACCAAACAGTTGATTTTAAATCGGGATTAAGGCAGGCAATAAACTGATGTGCATTGGGATTATTGTATACGCCGGGGCTTACAGGCATAGAGCCTTTGCTCTGACCCACTACATAAATGAGGTTATCTCTATCTCGTTCTAAAGAAATAATTTGGTCGTAATTATTGGTTCCGTAGTAGGTTGAACGAATGATGTTTTGCCCATTGTTATCAATTTCCATAATAATACCATCTGCCTCTCCACCCAGAAAATTTGGATTTTGTGAGCCTATGGTTCCTGCTATATCAGTGCTATTGGTTCCTCCAGAAAGAAAGATATTTTGGTTGTTATCTAGGTCGATACTATAAAACGCATCTACACCATCACCGCCTAGAAAGGTGCTCCAAATGAGGTTGCTGAGTTGCGGGTTTATTTTAAAGATAGCACCATCTTGTAGGCCTTTTAAATTATTTTGGATACAATTAGGGGTGGTTGGATAATCGGCAGATTGGGTAAAACTGGCTACATAAATATTGCCTGTTACATCTGTAATTACATCTCCTCTGTAGCTATCTGCAAAGAAATATTGGGTAACCCCATTGGTGTTGATGCCATCGTTGCCAGAGCCACCTAAGTAGGTAGAACCCACTAACAACCCATCTTTGTCAAATTTGCTGAGAATAATATCATGCCTACCATTGTGGGATGGGTCGTATGCATTGCTGCTTACAGGAAAATTATTGGAGTAGGTATTTCCCATCAAAATGAGATTGGCGTCTTTGTCTATTACCATGGAGTGTGGCACTTCATTGTTGGCGCCTCCGAGGTAGCTTGCATACAATAATGTTTTGCCATCGCTGCTGTATTTACTAAAGGTAATATCGCATGGAAAAAAGCCCAAACCTTCGCCTTCTGCCACGCCGCCACCAGCGTAATTTATTTGAAAGGCATTGGCAGTAGCTGGGTATCTTCCTAGCGAAGTAGGATCTCCTGTGGTAGTGCCGGCTGCATACAAAGTGCCGTTTTCGCCCGGGGTTGCCGAGCATCCAAAGTTATCTTGGGTTGAACCCGAATAAGTTAAAAATACAATTTCTGGGTCGATAACAAGGGGATAAGATTTGTTATAATTTGGTTCAACCATAAAGCTGATTTGATTGCCCGTAACCTTAAAATCTACTTGCACTTGAACGCGTTTGTTGTCTATAATTTGATAGGCAAAAGGTCTTTGTTCGCGCAGGGTTCCTTTGGGTGTTTCTATAAATAAGTCGCCATATTCTGTATAAATATTTTTAGCCCCTTGAATGTTATACTTTATGAGGGTATAATCGGCATTGGGTTCAAGCCAAAACTCATATTTTAAGGTATTGTTTGGCGATTTAATTTTTAATTGTATACCAGGATATAAATTTTGTAAGCCAACATAATTGGATGCCCTGGCTTTGTGAGCCCAGAATTGAGGATTATTGCCCAAATAAAAATTGTAATAATGCGGTTTTGGATTTTCTAAAATTGCTTTGGTTTTACTGGCATTCAAAAATTGATAGGTAAGCGCATAAACAGATAAACTGGTGTCTTGAGGCAATGGATTGGCTTTGATGGGGCCATGTTGGTGCAACCTGTTTAATTGGGTTTCATCAAAAAAATAATAGCTTACATAATCTTGGCCAATTTGCAAATCGAGGGCATGTTGGCGGCACCTAAAATAAATATCTGCTTGCCACTGACCTTTATTTTCAACCCATTCGTACAAATCGGTAGCGGCCGGTAGGTCTTTTTGCTGAGCCCTATTTTCCCCTCGACTCAGAAAGAGGAAACACATCAAAAAAATTACATTTCTAACTGCCTGCATTTGTGCACTAAAATAGGATTAATTTTTCAAATTTGCACCTTTGTGGCACGATTAACGAATAATTAAGAAAAAATTGAAGACCATTGCAACCATATCAAATAGGATTGCATCTGACCATTAAGACGGAAAAAGTGAATAAGCAAATTGATGAAAAAATTATACAAGGATGTTTAAAAAAGGATGTAAAGGCGCAGCAAGCTTTTTATTCATTTTTTAGTAGCAGCATGTATGCAGTTTGTTTAAGGTATAGCAATACCAAAGAGGATGCCAAGGATATTTTACAAGATGGCTTCATTAAGGTTTTTGCTAAATTAAATCAGTTTTCTGGCAAAGGTTCTTTGGAAGGTTGGATGAAACGTGTTTTTGTAAATACCGCTTTGGAGCATTACCGAGTAAATAAGGTTTATATGCAACAAAGTGATGTGATGGATGCAAAGCAAGTTTCAACCGAAGCACAGGCCATTGGTAAATTAACGCAGCAAGAGATTTTATCTGTTATGCAACAAATGGCTCCAGGTTTTAGAACCATCCTTAACATGTACGCAATAGAAGGCTACACACATGCCGAAATTGCAGAAATGTTGGGTATTAGTGAGGGTACTTCCAAGAGTCAGCTTTCTAGGGCTAGGGTAATATTTATCCAAACTTGGAAGAAATTACAAGATGTAAAAAAATAGATTTTGAAAAATATAGAAGAATTAGATGGTTTGTTAAAGAGTGGTATGGAAGGATTTTCTCCTACACCTCCTGATGTTTGGAATGCAGTTGCCCAGCAAGTGCATCAGGTTCCAACTACTCCCACTTCATCCATTTGGCAATCCATTCAAAAGGCAAGTACTTTTATAAAATCGGCTGTTGCCATTGGAACAAGCGCAATAATAGGGGTGGCAGTTGTATACAATTTGCCAGAAGAAAAACAAAAATTAGCGCCTCAAACAGTGGTTTCTCAAAGCATTGCCATACCAGAAATTAAGGAAGAAAAAAGCACTTTGCCTGAACCAAAACCATTGGTTCAAACCGAAAAAATAAGACCAGTGAAAAGCGTTTCTAAATTGCCCAACAGCTCAAAAGAAACGCCTATTTCTTTGCCTGAACCTAAGCCGGTGTTGGAGGAGCAAATTAAGATTGACTTAGCAGCGAAGAAAACAGAATTAGGTACTGAAAATAATACGGAGGAAAGTTCAGCAGCGGTTAACCAAATTCCTTTAACAGAAAATTTTGATTCACCAGATTTAAACACAGAAGAATCTGAACCAGCTACCCTCGACAAGCCTCAAATTGGAAATGTGTTTACACCAAATGGGGACGGGAAAAACGACCAATGGGTAATTATTATGGCTGAACCTAAGTTTTTTCATGTGCGGGTTTTTGATAAAAGTGGAAACTTGGTTTTTGAGTCGGAAAATGTACATAAACATTGGAATGGAATCCATTTCAAAAGTGGCATGGAATGTGGAAATGGCTCCTATACTTTTCAGCTTGATTATCAGTATTCTAATCAAAATAAGGTGCAGGTAGTGAGGGGAATTTTAAGCTTAATTAGATAGAAAATGGCATTTTTAAAAAATAAATTGTAGGTTAGCAAAATTATAATAGAACAAAAATAGAATAAACAATATATGATGAAACGCTTAATTACTAGATTATCAATGATGCTTGTGGGGTGGCTGTTTGTAACAGCAGCCTTTGCACAATCTTTATCGCTCGAAGTGCTGCCAAGGGTAGTATGTTTGGGTAATCCAATGCAGGTTAATGCCTTTGTACTTGGGATTAGTCCTAATGAGGTAGACTCCTTTCGCTTTGATTGGGGTAACGGGGATGTAAACTTAAATACAACAGGTACACCGATTACCAACTCTCGTATTTACCAGTATCCTGCGGCAGGTATTTACTTGGTTAAAGTTACCGCTATCTTTAAGAGCAGAGCTCCTATTGAAGCTTCTTTTTGGGATACGGTTTATAACAAGCCAATAGCAAATTTCCAGTTGGTGAGTCAAGATTCACAATGTTTTAAAAACAATGTATATACTTTTCAAGACTTAACATTACAAGCACCTCCTCCAAGTTTGCCATTGAATAGATTAATTTTGTCTTATGGAGATGGTGATAGTAATTTAATATTGCCAGGACAAACAATTTCTCATTCATTTGGACAAGGAAACAGAAGGTTTAATGTTACTATGACAACCACGGATATTGGAGGTTGTGAAACCAAATTTTTTAGGAACATATTTGTGGCTCCTAATATAAATCCGCGTTTTGCTGTTTCTGGAAATCCAAGGTGTGATACCACGCCTTATATCTTTGTAAATAATACGCCTGTTTCTACATCCAACTTATTGTGGTTTAGATGGGAATATGGAGATGATAGTGTGTTTCAATCCCAAATTCCAATTGTAGCTTCTGACTTACCATATTGGACAAACTTTACTTATAGATATACTAAAAATGGGGTTTTTAATCCACGTTTGATTGTACGACACAAACAATTTAATTGCGCCGATACTTTTGAGTATTCTACTTCAGGAAATCAATTGCCAGAGAATATTGTATTGCGATTTGATATTCGCAGTAGAAGAAGTAACTCTAATGACACCATTGCGGATAGTGTTTGTTTATCTAATTTAAATAATGCCGGTGTATGTTTATACAATATGTATCCTTTGCAAGGTATTAATTCACAAATTCAATTGGTTTGGCGTTTTAACGACCCTAATGCAAACCCTCCAGGGTCTGATATAAAATTAAACGAGGTAACACCATGTTATCGCTACCAAAGCTTTGGACATTATTTCCCAGATTTAATAGTTGCTTGTCCGGGACAAGCACCTAAAGTTCTTAATTTTTGGTCTAGAATTGATACCGTTCAGTTGAACGATACGCAATATGTGCCACCACCAAGACCTAATCCAAACTTGAATACCATTAACGGTTACTTCTTTAGAGCCAATGATGATATCTCGAAATACAGATGGATTATGGGATCTAATGGTTTACCACGCGATAGTATTGTGAGTTATTGGAAATGGTTTACGGATGACACCAACGATATTCCTTATGTAAAAAGGGAAAACCAATTACAAGGATATGGTATCAATATCATGGGGCCTTTGGTGCAGGTAGAAGACCCAAATGTGCCAATTGTAATTAAGCCTTTCTTAAAATTGCAGTGCGGTCCAGATTTGCCGGTAGAATTTACCAATGCTACCAATGGATACCAATCTAATAATTTATACATCCGTTGGGATTTTGCAGATGACTATGCACCAAGATGTACGTCGTTTTCGGTTCCAAATCCAAGCACACCAAACCAAGGTAGAGAGCCTTATGTAAGTGCTGCGGATATGCAAAACCGCACTTTAGGAAGATTTATTCACGATGGTATTGTATATCCAGGTGCCATGATGTGTAATTTTTCTCATGATACTTTGCCTATTCATCAATATGAAAAATGGTCTACTATCTTCAGATGGTTCTACCATGGACATGATTTTCCACCATTCGATTCTTCGGCCAATGGTTGGACAAAAGATCCTAGTCAAGTTACCGCCAACAGAAAATTGGTTCATCCATTAGATTCTGCTAAATGGGGTAAACCAACCTTTTCTATTGGTGTTTCTCCGGCCAGAACAGATACATTAGATATGTGGCCTGCCGATATTAATCCAAATAGGCCTATTACATTAAGGGGAGCTATTCCAGATCCGTTCGCCAATGCAAAAGGATACTGGCAGTTTACCATTCCAGCAGGAACACGGGTAGATACCAATGGGGTGCTGGTGCCTGCTTTGAATGATATTTTACCAGATGGCACGCCACGAAGTACCTATAGGGGAAATATGCGTTTGCCACAATCTTCTAAAACTTTGTATGAATATTTCTTCGACCGCGGTGTTTCACAATGTTATACTGTGCGTTTATTAGAAAAAGATAGCTTTAATAATCAATCGGCTGACCCAATTAAAACGTTAGAGCGTATTGATATGGTGAATGGAAATATTGTTATTCAACAAAGAACTGCCAGAACGGGTAAGGCTGATGTAATTCACAGAAGCGACACTTTTAGTGCCGCTACTACACCGCCATCGATTGTTAAAGGAGTAGCTGCTACTTCTACTTTGATTCCGGGTACAGGTTATGCAAATGCTATTTTTGTGCCAACTACAGGTGGAAGTGGAACAGGTTTATTGGTAGGAATTACTACCGGTGCAGGTGGTGCAGTAACGGCTGTTATTGTTCAATCTCCTGGTGCGGGTTATACTGCCAATGATTTGATTACAATTACCGGAGGAGATGGAAATGCAACATTTAGGGTTGCTGCCGTAGAGGATATCTTATATTATAACTTTAAGCCATACAAGATTTACGATGATGGTGTAAAACATATTTTCTTTAAAGTAGACGAGAAACACGTAGATGCATTCGATTGCGGCTCTGAAGCTACCGTTCAATTACCTTTAGTAGGAATTGATGCCTATGGTTTAGGTAAAGATGGTATTGAATGTCCGGGTTTAAGAAGCGGTGAAAGTGGTGGTAACCCAAGATTTGTGTTCGATAATAGCGCACAAAACCCTGGAACCTACCCAGATTGTGGTCAAAGAAGTTATTTGTTAATTAACTATGACTCTACCTTGGATAGAAATGATGCAACTCCTTGTGACTTGGATGGTTTTGTTGATTTTGCTGGTGAATCACCAATGAATCCAACTAATCCTACGGTTACTCCGGGAGGAAACACCTTCCCAGGATTCTTTAACAGTGTAAACTTTCCAGGTTTCCCAGGCGGACCATGGACAAGCGCCAATGGACCGGTTAACTGGACACATTATATTCCTGCTGGACCGTCGCCTTATACCAATATGCCAAGAGATAGAAGAGGATTTGTAACGGTAGGTATTATATTAGGTTCAGGCTGTTTAAATCCAAATGCCAATCCGCCATGTACAAGGCCTGCTTGTTTGTCAGATACGGTTTGGTACCACAACTTCTTCCAGTTTATTACCTTAGACGCAAGTTATACTTACCGCAAGGTAGGTGGTTATTCTGCATATGGAAACCCAAGCAGGTTGCCAAGTCAAGATTATACTTGGGATACAGCGCAATTTTTTAGTGCGATAAATCCAACTGCGCCACCACCCTTAATTTTTGCAGCGAATGGAGGTTACCGTCAGCCTTGGAGTCGTTTATTTGGAAAAGGAGATATCCTTCAGTTTGATCCAACTACGAAGCAACAAGATTATATTTTAGCGGATGTATGGGCTTGGGGTGATGGAATTGTTACTGTAGATTCGTTCTATACCAATCAAATAGATACTTTAGTAGAGTTAGATCCAGTTGGCAACCCAGGTGTGAAGGCTTACTTTACTAAAAATACGTATCCTTTGGCACGTGTTCGTTATGAATTTGAAACCAGTACTTTCCCATGGACTATCTTAAGTTCATCTATACCATACGAAGTTGGTAAACACCAATACAGAGGAATACGTTACGATACTATTTGGCAATGTTGGGATTTAGCCCGTCAATATCCACCATCAGAAATTAAAGTGGTAAACATTTTGGTAGATACTGCTTTCTTCTTGCACCCAATTAATCATCAATATAAAATGTCTTCATACGAAATGCCAGCTGGTCCTGGTACACCTTTGAAGAAAAATGAGATTACGGATGTGCAACATAATGTTGTAACTGTAACAAAGTGTTCTAACAATGCCATGCGCCAAATTGTAATTGGTGTAATGGATACCTTTTACATGAAAGAAGGCGATCAATTATCGGATGGTATTTTGTGTATAGGACAAACAGTTACTTTTATAGATTCGATTAGATACTGGTATCCAAAATCTTCTGGACCTTATAACCCATCTAGGCCATTGGATATTGGTGAAGAGCCATTGTTGCGATTCTTAGATATGCATGGTTGGGGTATGAATGGATATCCAATTGATACCATAAAAACCGCTATAAATCCAACTAAGCGTTACTCAACATTGGGTACAAGTTGTCCAGTAGGCTGGAATTTCCAGACACAAGCAGGATTTAACTTCTGTTTTAAAATAGATACTAACTTCTTTGAACGAATTTATTGGGATTTTGAATCGGATGGTATCATAGATGCAACGGGTAAAAATCCTACGCATAAGTTTGATAAGGCAGGTAGATTTAAGATTTCTATGATTTCTCGCGATTCAGTTGGATATTTTGATACTTGTTTCATGTACCAAGATGTTGTAGAGCCGGTGGCGCATTTTAATAGCCAAAGTATATTTGCTTGTAGTGACCCTACTGTGTTCTTCGATTCAGCCTATATTGTAGATGATTGCTTTATTAATACAGGCTTCGCTTGCGATCAAATTAAAGAACGCAGGTGGTGGTTTGGTGATTATGGTTATGGTAAAGATGATTACCGTTCAACCTTAGAAGATCCATTCTATCCCTACCGTAAAAACGGCTGGTACAAGGTAATGATGGTTATAGAAACCAATCAAGGATGTTTTGATACAACTAGAAAAGATATCTTTATTTCTGGTCCACGTCCAAGAATTAAGTTGTTATCTGATACCTTGGGTTGTGTTCCATATACTGTTAGGGTTGTAAGTTATCCAAACGATTCGGGTGGTGTAAGTGCAACGGGTTCTACTTTAATTCGTTCTGGTAGAGCAGATGGTAATTACAATACCGTATCAGTAGATAATCCAGATACCATTACCATTGTTTACGATAAGGAAGGTGAATATTATATTACCGCTATTGGTTACGATAAAAATCCACCGGTATTAGCAACTTGTCCGGCTATATTCTTGCCAGATACGGTGGATGGATTTGAGAAACCAATTAAGATTTATGTGAAAAATCCTTATCATGTGGAGGTAGCAACCGATAAAGACTTGGTGTGTGTAGGGGAAGTGTTTAATGTTAAAAACTTGTCGGATGGCGATACCATCACCAAGTTTAGAATGTATGCATACAACGAAGATTTCTCTACAATTTCTGATACTGCATTTAAAACCAATTTTGCCCAAGACTCATCATTTAAATATGTGTTCTACCAACCAGGTGTATACAATTTAGTAATGCATAGTACACGCTTTATTCCTAATACTCCAGCTTGTGAGGCATATGATACCGTATTGGTTGAAGCTGTTAGGGCAGAAGCAGATTTGCAAATTGATAGTCTTGGTTTACCTAAGTACCAAGTTTGGAATAAGAGTGATAGCAGCCTTGCATCAAGCTATATCTGGAGAGTATTTAAAGCAGATGGTAGTGTTTATTCTGAAGTATTGGTTCCAAGTAACGATGACCCAAGATTTAACTATGGATTGTTAGACCTTAAAAACGATACGGGTAACTTCTTGGTATGCGTATGGGCGATGACTGCCGGATTGGAGAATTGTTATGATTCTGCTTGTAAAATGATAAGTAATAATTTTACAACCGCAATCGAAATTCCGAATGTGTTTACGCCAAATGGAGATGGTATAAATGATACCTATAAGATTAAAGTTTCTGGTGAAGAATTATTTGAATTAACTATTTGGAACCGTTGGGGTGGTAAGGTTTTCGAAACCACCGATGCTAAAAATGGTTGGAATGGTAAGGTAAATAATACCGGAGAGAATAGTCCTGAAGGTACTTATTACTTCATTTTAACTTATCGCTTACGCGGCCAAACAACAGATACCGTTGTAAGGGGAACCGTAACACTCATTAGAAATTAAATTCATAAAGAGTAAGCAATAAAAAAAGCCATCCGATTTTTCGGATGGCTTTTTTTATGAATGAGCTAAATGTTATTTTACTAGAGGAAATATTTCTTATTGCTTACGCTTTGAACCTTCTTTTAACTAATTGCTCTAGTTCTTGCACCAATTCATTTTGATTATCCCATTGGTGTTGGTGTTTAAGTTCATTGTGAATGCGCATGGCATCTATTCTATCGGTAGCGCTATTAAGTCGCTCAATGGCTTTGGCATATTCTACCACGTTTTCATTAAACAGCAATTTAACAAAGGCAATTTTCTTATTTAAATTAATTGCGCCCTTTATATTATCTATCGGTGCTTCTATGGTTTTATCTGCCAAGGGTACTAAAATGGGAGGGTTTGTTTGACTCATTTTGTCGTTAAAGCTAGGCGCTTTCTCTGTAAATTGAGTGTGTAAAGGATTTGGTTTAGGTATTTCTGGCATTACAGTATATTGAATGCGCTTATTTTCGGTTGCCTTATTGATATTGATTTCAGGAGAAACTATTTCAAGTTTTGGTTCAGGCAATTCTTGCGGTTCTTGAATATTTACTTTTTCTGCAATGGCGTCTAAACTTTCATCTTGTTGGTCGGCCCAAGTGATTACTTCTTGGAAATTTTCGGCCTGAACCAAAGGCTCATTGGCTACTGCCTCTATTTCTGGCTGAACCAACACTTCTTGTTTTATTTCTACTTCAATTTTCGGAGTTTTGGCTTCAATTGTTTCGATTATCTCTTGTTTTAGGATAGGTTCTTCCATTATAAAAGGTGCAACTAGCTTTTCTTCCCCTTTTTCTTCCTCTGTTTTTAACTTTAAAAGAAGTTCGTAAACATCTAAACATTGTTTGCTTAAAAGGTCCTTTTGAATTCTATTAAGTGTTTGGTTTGCATGCAGTAGCTCATTGATATTTCTGGAGAAATCATCAGATTTTGACTTAATTTTGTTGACTAATTGAAGGGAATTCATGTTATGAAGATATTATTTCCACAAATTTTAACTTTCTTTACTAAGATTAATTAACATTTTCAGATATTAGTACCCTATATAGAATAGAATACCAAACACTCAATGACCGATCAAATGTTTATAGAACCACGATATCAGCACCAGCAAAAGAAGGGATGGATAGAGGTAATTTGTGGCTCTATGTTTTCGGGTAAAACCGAAGAATTAATACGAAGGGTAACGCGCGCCAAAATTGCCAATCAGAAAGTTGAGCTGTTTAAGCCCAATGTAGATGTGCGTTATGATGAAACCCAAGTGGTATCTCACAATGAAAATGCCGTTCAAGCAACTCCAGTGGCAAGTTCACTCAATATTTTATTGATGGTTAATGAGGCTACAGTAGTGGCTATAGACGAGGCGCAATTTTTTGATGAAGAGCTAATTTATGTTTCAGAGAAATTAGCAGAGCAAGGCAAAAGAGTTATTATAGCAGGCTTAGACATGGATTATTTAGGCAAACCTTTTGGCTGTATGCCTAAGCTTATGGCTGTTGCCGAGTACGTAACCAAGGTGCATGCTATCTGTATGGTATGTGGCGATTTGGCAAATCATTCTTATAGAAAAACCAATCATGATTCGCTGATTATGTTGGGAGAAACCGATACTTATGAAGCTAGATGTAGGCAATGTTTTAATAGGGGAATGACAACACAAAAATGAGTTACGTAGGCAAAGACATAATTATTTTTTCTGTTATTCGTTGGGATCAGCCCTTAGCTGGCTCTGCCGTTGCTGTGGCAAAAGAGTTGAGTAAAAATAACAGGGTTTTCTTTGTAGATAGACCCTATTCTGTGCGCGATGTTTTTAATAATTATGAGAACAATTCATTCCGTAAAAGAATCTCCTCTGTTTTGTTTCGTAAAAATCCCTTTTTAGAGGTGCAAACAGGCTTTTCAAGTTTTGTAGTTTGTACACCTGGTTTGGCACTCCCTATCAACTTTTTACCAGCAGGATTAAGCTTTGATTTTCTAAATTCTATTAATTCACTTATAGTTAAAGCAGCCATTAAGCGAATGGTAAAACGATACCACATTAAAGAATACGTTTATGTTAATTTTTTTAACCCGGTTATTTTACCCACTTTAAGTATTTACGGAACCAAGAACTTACTTAATATCTATTATGTAACGCAGGATATTCGACTCTCCAAGTATATGTCGAGGCATGGTTATAAGGCAGAGGTAAATGCTTTAGCCAAAACCGATTTGGTTTTGGTGAGTTCCAAAAATCAGTTTAAAAGGTTGTTTAGTATTTCTCCTCGCATGCATTATTTTCCTAATGCAGTTGATTACGAAATGTTCGCCAATATTAGGGATAGCGAGGTGAGCCCACCTTTAGATTTAGCCAATTTGGGTTCAACCAAAGTTATTATGTTTTGTGGTTATTTGAGCGAAGTAAGAATTGATTACCAATTGCTCAAATTGGTTTGCGAATATTTTCCTTATTATTTAGTGGTGGTGGTGGGCGCCTACGATGAGGCAGATATCATCAAATATAAATTAGACATTATCCCCAATCTTCTTATAATGGGTAATCGCAGGCACGAAGCCATACCAAGCTACCTTAAATGTGCCCATGTTGCTATCATTCCGTACTTGTGCAATGAGCTTAATAAAAGTGTGTATCCACTTAAGCTAAATGAATATTTGGCCATGGGGAAACCTGTTGTTGCTACTCACTTCAGCTCAGATTTAGATAGCTTTGCTGAGTTTATTTATTTATCGGGTACCTACCAAGAGTTTTTAGAAAATACAGAGTTGGCTCTTGCAGAAAAGGATGAAAAAAATGCGCAAAGTAGAATTCGTGTAGCGGCCCAAAATACTTGGGAAAAGCGGGTTTTGCATTTGCAATCCCTTATGCAACAATATATCAAATAAGCATGAAACAAGAATCTCATCCTTACGATGTTTTTATGTTTGGGCTCACCCGCTCCGATTATACTTTATCGTCGGTTTCTGTGGCCTGGACCAAAGAGTGGGCTAAAACCCGCAGGGTGTTTTATTTTGATAGGCCATTTAGTATTAAAGATGTAAAAAGTGATTGGAATTTGCCTCAATTTCAACATAGGAAAAAGGCAGTTTTATTTGGTTTGAACCCATATAAAACGATTCAATTGGGAAATGTAGAAGTAATTCAGGTAAGTCCGATGATAAGTCTTCCCCTTAATTTTTTGCCAGATGGCAAATTATACCATTTTCTAAACAAATATAATAACTTTGTTTTAAAGCGTGCTATGCTAAGGGTTATCCGCGATTTTAAGGTAAAGTCATATGTCTATTTTAATTCGTTTCATCCTGTTTTATTGCCGCATATTCCAAAAGATTTTAGCCTTCAACCCCTTGCCAATATTTATCAATCCTTAGATGAAATAAGTCAGGAGCCATACATTGCTCGTCATGGTGTGGCAGCAGAAACGGTGGCCATGCAACATTGTGATATTGCCATTGGCACTTCTAGTAAATTATGTGAGCGACATGCCACTCAGCTTGGAAGAAAGGTTCATTTATTGGCCAATGCAGCAGATTATGATACTTTTGAAAATGCCCTGAACAAAGATTTTTCCAAACCCAAAGAGCTAGAAAATTTAAAGGAGCCTATCATTATGTATACTGGGCATTACAGCGATTTGCGTTTGGATCATGCCTTAGTAATTGCATTAACCCAACGCTATGCACACTGCCAAATCGTTTTTGTAGGCACCTACGTAGAGGCAGATTTAGTAAAATATGGTCTGAACCAAATTGCCAATTTGCATTTTATTGGTTCAAAACCGATAGAGGATTTACCTGCCTTTTTAAAACATGCTTCGGTAGCAATTATTCCTTATGCGTGCAATGCCTTAACAAAGGGTATTTATCCTTTAAAAATAAACGAATATTTGGCGGCAGGCATTCCTACTGTTTCAACACATTTTAGCGATGATATTGCAAGTTTTTCTGGGCTCATTTATCTGGCAGCCAACATAGAAGATTTTTTAGCCAAAGTGCAGCTTGCTTTGGATGAAAACCCGCAACTATTATTGGCGGCACGTATGCAACACGCCAGAGAAAATTCTTGGAAAACGCGGGTAAGTTATTTAGAAAAACTCATCGAGGATTTTACCCATTCAGCGCAAGTTTAAATCATTCCTTGCCATTTTCTTATAAACCATTCTAAGCTTAGCAAAGCCAATATTAAAAAGAATAACAACTTGTATTCTAACAATATTTTTAGCTGGTCTTGTTCATGTATAATGGTTTTAAAATTAGGGTTTTTCTGTAAGTTTTCTTTTAAAACATTGAGCTCATTTGCTTGGTAAAATTGGCCGCCGCTTTCTTGTGAAATAGCTCGTAAGGTTTCAAAATTTGCTCGGGTTTGCAGCGATTCTAGTTGCAAACTTTTAACCAAAATTTCGCCTTTTTTAACAGGGAAATCACCTTTGTTTACCTTGGCTTGATAGCGATATAAACCGGGAGCTAAATTGCCAATTTGCAATTGATAAGCCTCGGCAGTTTTACTCAATTGGTAGTTAAATGTTTTGCCTTTATCGTTGCTTAGTTGCAAAGAAATATCTGCTTCATTTACTTTTTCGTATAGGTCGTTAAGCAAAATGGCTTCAAAAGAAACGGCTTCATTTTCGTCGTATATTTTTTTGCTTGGGTCGAGCCTAAACTTGCTTCTATCGTTTTTACCTGCCGTCCACTGTACTATTTTTAAAAGCAAATTTTCGCTGATAGATTGGTTCGAATGCAATAAAAAATCTTGTAAAAACCAACGCCAAATTCCCTCACCAAACAAGTAGGCTTGATTGGCTCCACCTGCGCTGTTAAAGGCTAAAAGCGGACTGTTGGTTTTTACATATCCTATTTGTTGGTTCAGCAATACCTGGGCATCTGCACTTAACTGGTAATTGCCGTACGGTGTATGCAATGGGTTAAATTTTTGAAGGGCATTGATGGTATTTTCGTCTATTTGAAATAAGCTAAACTGATTGTTTACCCAAGCCTGTGCTTCGTTTTGGTTTTGTGCTGTGCCTGTAATTTTATGCCTGCTAACTTGGTTAAAAAATGGAATGTTAGTTTGTTTACCTACGATAAAAAACGCGGGGATATTTTTTTCTTTTAAGCGCTGTATCAAAGAATTTCCTTCTCCGCGGTTGCCCGGTAATTGATGCAAAATGTATAGGGCTGCATCGGGTAGTTTTTCTTCTTTTATTTGATTAATAGCGATGGCTTCATAGCTATAATTTAACTGCTTATTTAAGGTTCTTTCTATGGCACCCAAATCTGGATGCGCACTTTGGTAAACCAAAACAATATGTTGTTTATTGCGCAAACTACTTACCTGAACACTTGCTTTATTATTGGAATAGCTGGCTTCTGATTGTAAAGGTAAAATACTGATATCATAGGTATGTATGCCTTCACTGGTTTTATTTAAACTTATCTTTTGTTGCTGAAAGTATTTTGGTCCTTTAGCTGTTTGAGTACCCGAATAAAGTAGTTTGTCTTTTTCTCTTACCTCTATTTTAAGTTGTTCTTCAGCACAATAAAAAGCTTGTAAATCAATAATTATTTCAAAATCGTTTTCGGCAAAAACTTGGGCAGGTGCATATACTTTTTTAATGAGGGCATCTTTTCTTTGGGTTGTATATACTAAACCC
>JAUYMZ010000070.1 GCA_030699355.1 Bacteroidota bacterium
TAATCTCTTATCTTTTTTGCAACTGCTAGTTTAAGCTCCGAAACCTTGGCAAAACCATGTTTGGCAGCCATGGCTTCGTTTTCTTTTACTTCAGCCTGATACCAAGCAGCACGAGCAAAAGAGGAATAAAACTTACCAAACTGACCTGTAAAATCCTCGTGGTGAACGTGCAGCCAATCGTATAAACTTAATTTGCCCGCAAGCAATTCATCATCGTATACAATATCATAAGGAATTTCTGCATAGGTTAAAACTAAGGTTACAGCATCATCCCAAGGTTGCTTTGTTTTGGGCGAGTACACAGCAATTTTGGGTGCTTTTAATAAGCGAACCATTTCCATGTTAACATCTGGCTTGGCAATTTCTGTAAGTATTTCTGTTACCTGCCCTTCGCTTATTATTTCGTAACTAATGCCTCTAATTTTACATTCCTTTTCAATTAATTCATTGTAAGAAATCATAAAACTTCCACCTCTATAATTGAGCAACCAATTTACTTCTAAATCTTTTTTAAGCACCCAATAAGAGAGCCCATAAGATTTTAAATGGTTCTTTTGAGAGGCATCCATCGGAATTAACAAGCGTACCGCTTTGGCTTGTGTAGCCAATAGAAAAAACAATAATATTCCTATTTTTACTTTCATGGTATTTATTTTAAACGCTTTTATTTTTAATAATACTTTCACTTAAACACGTATACACTTCTAATAAATTACTATGCTCACTTAATAAATCTTGGTGTAACAACAATGTGTTTAAATCATTTCTGTTTGCTGGTCCGGTTTGAGCCAAACGCGGAGAAAGGTATTCTATTTTAGCTGCTGTTTCTTTTATCAACGGTTTCATCAGGTTAAAAGATAGCTCATTTTCTTGTAAAAAGTTTTCAGCAAGGACAAATAAATGATTGCTAAAATTGTTCACAACCACGGCAGCCACATGCAGTTTTTGTCTTTGCTTCTCTTCTAAAATATGCACGCTCTTAGAAATTCTATCAGCAATGGCCTCTAAAATTCTTACATTTTCTTCTGAATTTGCTTCTATGCAAATAGGAATTTCTTTAAACGAAACTGAAGTATGTTTACTGAAGCTTTGTATTGGCCAAAACACGCCTCTATGCACTTGCTTATGTATGGCATTAATAGACACCATGCCTGCGCAATGAACTACCAAGCCTTGCACATTTAACAAAGCAGATAGAGTAGGTATGGCCTGATCCGACACGGCTAAAAAATATACATCACAATGCGGAGGTACTTCTTCAATTTTTGAATAAAAAGGAGCCATTATTTGCTCAGCAAACAGCTTTCCTTTTACCACATCTCGGGCATAAACGCCTTCAATTTGCACATCGGTTTCTGCCAATGCTTTTGCAAGATGTTGGGCCATTCTGCCATTACCTATAATAAAAACGCTTAGCATAGTTCCCTCCTTTCATACTTGCCAAATATACTTATTTTAGTACTTTCGTGCGAACCAATTTTTTATTATGAAAATTCTTTTAGCGATTATCTCTATTCTTTTCTTTGCTACAAACCTTCAAGCGCAAGCCAAGATTAAGAAAACAGAGCCTATCCAAGCCTCAGCTGCTCCACAACAAGTAATTTCAGATAAAGACAAAGATGGTGTTCCAGACCACTTAGATTCATGCATAAACGAACCAGGGATTGCAAGCTTAAATGGCTGTCCAGATTTTGATGGAGATGGCATTCCAGATTACCAAGATGCTTGCCCTAAAAAAGCTGGAACTCCCAAATTGAAGGGTTGCCCTGATAGAGATAATGATGGCATTCCAGACGATTTAGATGATTGTCCGGATGCATTTGGTTTTCCTGCTTTAAATGGTTGTATGGATTTAGATGGAGACCAAATCCCAGACTCCAAAGATGAATGTCCCAATAGAGCTGGCCCCATTAATAACAAGGGATGCCCAGAAATGAACCAGGAAATTCAGCAGCTAGTTAAAGAGGCTCAAGATGCCATACAATTTAAAACTGGAGGCACCCAATTACTTCCAAGTTCAGAGGCTTTTTTATTAAAATTGGTTCAGACAATACAGAAAAACCAAGAACTAAAATTTGAAATTTATTGCCAAACTAAGGAGTTAAAAACAGAGAAATTAAATCAAGATTTGGCCATAAACAGAGCTGCTACCATAGAAAAGTTTTTAATAGATAAAGGGGTATATTCAAAAAGAGTAAGCTTTAAATCGTTTTCTAAAACAGATAAATCTATGCCCAAAAGTGGAAACATACATGCCAAAACTCAAACACTTATTGTACCTCTTTTTATAAATCCATAAACATTCTTTAGCAATGCTTTTGTTGGCTCAACTTAATCTTCTCTAAAAATTACACTTCGTTGGGTAAGACCATATCCGGTAAAAGAACCAATGGCGCCTTCAACATTAGACTTTACCGATACAGGAGTTGCAAATGGTCCGCCATTATTGGCTGCCGATCTAAATGAATCCCAGAATAAAAACTCTCTCCTCCCAATGGTTGCGAGGTACATATGGAGCGTATCATTGTATTTATAAGGTGCAAAATTTAAAAAAGGTCGAGGTTGGTTATTTATTTGAGAATCATCAAAAGTATAGAACCTTGTACCTGTTCCCCAACCTGTTAAAATAGGAAAGTATCCAGTTTTAAGTGTTAGGCGATAATTATCTTGCTCAGGTCCATCAAGCCAATTCATGTAGAAAAAAACATTTGTATATACTTTATTTGGTTCCAACCAAAAATGCACACTATCAATAGTTTTTGGTTTTGGAATATAAGTAGTGCCCGTAATAGAGCGACCATCTTGCAAGAAAACTTCTAATTTATAGGGCTTTTCAGCTGTTCCTCTAAAATCCCCACTTAAATATATTCCAGGAAAAATAGTGTCTACATAATCAAAAAACTGCACCCTATCTTCGATATTAAAAACGGTATCTGTTCCAACAATATCTCCTTCTGTGATGTACACTTCAGCCCCGCGAACAGCGGCTAAACTTAAGCTTGGGTTAAAATAATCTAAGGTTGTTGATAGAATTACATAATTAAAATTAATAGATAATTGATTAATGGAAGCTTCTACCACAAGCTCTTGTTTAGACATGGGAACATCTATTTTAATTTCTTTTTCGCAGGCAGAAAAGCTTATTACAAGTGCCAAAATACTGGCTATTTTGATGAAGTTCTTTGTCATATTTTAAAATTTAAAGTTCCATTGTACAGAGGGCAAAATTGGAAACAAATATACCATATAGGCCTTCACTGTTTGAGATGGAATATCGGGTAAAAAATATATGAAATAAGGATTGGCTCGGTTGTATATATTGTAAATACTAAAGTTCCAGCTGCTTTCAAACTTTTTGGTTTGTTTTCTGAGATAGGTAAAAGATATATCTGCTCGGTGATAAGCAGGCATTCTATATGAGTTTACAGCGGAATATCTATCTACAAAAACAAACTGTGGTTCGCCAGTTTGGGGGTCAATTCCAAAGCGATAAGCATACCTCGAATCTGGTAAAGTGGTGGCATTTCCGGTTCCATAAACGAAAACAAAGTTGGCATTCCATTTTTTATTGATTTGGTAACTCAATAAAAGCGAAAAATCATGTGTTCTATCGTATCTATAAAAATAAGGCTTACCATTATTTAGTTCATCAAATTGTCGCGTAGTTCTGCTCCAAGTATATCCAACCCAACCATTTAATCTTCCTGTTTTTTTACGTAAAAATAATTCCAAACCATAGCTTAAGCCTTCGCCAAATACCATTTCATTTTCGAGGTTTTGGTTAAAAAACAAATTGGCTCCTGGCTTAAATTCAATTTGATTGCGCATGGGTTTATAGTATATTTCAGCTGAAGTTTCGTAGGCATTTTGTTGTAAATTTCGAAAATATCCTAAGGCATATTGTTGAGCCATTTGAGGCTTAATTAACCTGCTACTTGGCACCCACAAATCGAGCGGAAATTGAGCTCCGGAGGTTGTTGCCAAATGCAAAAACTGATAAGTTTGGGTAAATGAACCTTTGATACTCGATACTTCATTAATTAAATAATTGGCATTTACCCTTGGTTCAAGCCGAGGATAGAAAGCCATGGTTTCGCCTGCCCTGTATGATTTTGTATTGCCATTTGGCAAACCGGTATTATTATCAAATTCACTTTGCGTGTAGGGTCCAACCAATTGAAATGCCACAGCGCGCAATCCATAATTAAGAGATATACGTTGGTTTACATTCCATTCATCTAACATATACAAGGCATACTCGTGTGCATATTGTTTGTTGATGGCTTCATTGATATTGGTGCTTCCAATGTTTCCGGCCAAAATACCTGGAGTAAACGTATGAAAAGTATAATTAAATCCATATTTCACCATGTGTTTTTCGTGTGCAAACCAAGTAAAATCGCTTTTTAAATTCCAATCTACCAATCCGCTGCGCACACTAAAACCGCCTGCACCAAATTTAAAATCGTTAAAAAGTTCATACCTGTTAAACATAACACTGGTATTGCTAAATAATTTCGGACTAAATACATGGTTCCACCTTACTGTGGCAGTGCTATTTCCCCAACCTAAATTAAAGTTTACAGCGCGGTTGGTAGGACTTTTAAAATCGAGTATATCTCTTCCAAAATAACCGGATACAAAGAGTCGGTCTTTTTCACCTAGAATAAAATTAAGTTTTAGGTTAAGGTCGTAGAAATAATAGCTATTACCAGCTAAATCGTCAGGAATAAAAGGCTTAGCAATCACATCAATATAGGTTCTGCGGCCAGAAATAAGGAAACTACTTTTACCTTTTTGAATTGGTCCTTCGGCTGTTAACCGCGAAGAAATTAATCCAATACCACCGCTGTATTTAAAATCTTGGTTGTTACCTTCTCGCATACTTACATTGAGAATAGAAGACAACCTACCGCCATAATTGGCTGGCATTCCTCCTTTAATAACCTCAATTCCCTTTACAGCATCGGAGTTAAAAACAGATAGAAATCCGAATAAATGAGAAGGGTTATATACAACGGCTTCGTCCATTAAAATAAGGTTTTGGTCTGGCCCGCCTCCGCGCACATAAAATCCTGTACTGGCTTCACCCCCACTTTTTATGCCTGGCATAAGGGTTATGGCCTTTAATACGTCGGGTTCGCCAAAAACAACGGGCAATGATTTTAACTTTTCGCCGCTTATTTCTATGCGACTCATCTCTGTACTTCGCACGTTTTTATCCATGCGGTCGCTGTTAATTACAACCTCTTTAACTTCCCTATTTTCTGGGATTAAAGCAATTTGCAAACCACTTAATTTCCGTCCGTTAAGATTAATAACTCTTGGTTCGAACCCAATATAAGAGCAAATAATTTGTTTGGTATTGGGCGGAATGGATAAAGAAAAATAGCCATAACCATTGGTTACAGTACCAATAGTAGATTCTTTATTTTTGACAGTTGCGCCAATTAAAGTTTCGCCATTGGTGCTATCTTTTACGTATCCAGAAATAGTAATATTTTGTCCTTTAACGGCTTGAACCAAAAAAAAACAGCTAAAAACTAAAAACAGAATATACTTAGGGGAGTTTGGAAACATTTTCAAATTTAGGTATTAATAGTAACCCAACAACGAAATGTTTAAAAGGTTTATTGGCCTCTTTAAAAATTAATCCCTAGTGTACTCACAATGAATGTTAAAACTCCGTAGTTTAACGAGGGCAATTAATGATCGGCTGTTTTACTTTTAGAGAAAATGCTTTTTATTTTCACAGCTGGCACCCAAATTTTTGAGAGCATATATTTTATCGGACTCTCTTTTTTAACATGCCAAACAGTGGTTCTGCTAGACTCTAGGTGATTTTGGTGAATGGTATAAGCGTATGCCGCAATAGAGGTGCGGTATTTGTTTTCAGGGAAATTAATTGGGTCGTAGCCATGCAAAGTATAGCTTCGGCAATGCATAATGGCAAGCCTATTAAAAGGCACATCTACTTCCGTTTTTTCTCCGGTTCTTCCGTCTTCTAAGCGCAATTCTCCCCCATATTCCTTTTGCCAATCCTTATTAATGTATAGCAATAGGTTTAAATTTCTGTACCAATTATCGTGGAGAGGATGGTAATTAAAATCGGCATGCATATCTAAAAAACTGCCTTTTCTACCTTGGTGTATGCCACCACCATAAAAGGTAGGGTCGATAAAAACATCTTCATTGGTAATATAACTTACCCAAGCAGCAAATCTTGGATTAATTAAGTCTTCGTGCAACTCTAAGAATAGGCCACCCAATTCATGGTATTTGCTTTTTTCAAACTTATTTTTTGCAAATACATAATCTGCGCTCGGGGTGTCAATTTCTGGAATTTGATTGTATAACTCAGTAAGTTTTTCGGCATCACAGATGTCGTCAATTCCAATGTGAGGAAAAGGGCGCGCCTCTAAAAACTGTTTGCGATAGCTGTCTTTATTGGCTTCAATAAAATCAAATCGTATCATAATATTTAATTATTTGAACGCAAATTGCGCTTAGATTTTTAAAATAAATATGATTAAACTCAGTTCCGATTAATAAACATAAAAAGAAAAAACACCACGTCCGCCATTTGGAAAAATCCCTTCGATACTTACTTGGCCTCTAGCGCTTTCCAACACCTTAATCATTTCATTCACCTCATCAAAATCTTTTTTGTTGATATGGGTAATTATAAATCCATCTTGAATACCCATTTGTGCAATTTTACCTCTTTTAATATTGCTTACGCGGTAACCAGATTTAATGTTTAATTTTCCTTTTTCTAGTTTAGATATGGGTTGAAAATCTGCTCCTAAATTGCTTGAACCTACCGTTCCTTTGCGCATAATAGCTGTGGTGCCTTCTTGGTTCAGCAATTTAAGGCTGGCATTGCCCGTTTTTCCGTTTCGGAGGTAATCTATTTTTACTTTATCTCCTGGGCGCAAATAGGCTATTTGCTCATCAAAATTTGCCTTGCTATCAATGTCCTTATCGTTTATTTTAATTATTATATCGCCAGATTGAATGCCAGCTTGATCGCCAGGTCCTTCTGCTAAAACGTGGTCTACCACTACCCCATGGTTATTTGTAATATTTAAGCGAGCTGCGGTGGGGGCATCAATATCTTTCACATCTAATCCAGTGAATCCCCTTTGCACTTCTTTAAACTCTATTAAATCTTTCGCAATTTTTGCTACTATGTTTACGGGTATAGCAAATCCGTAACCATTGTATGAACCCGTGTTGCTAGCAATGGCAGTATTAATGCCAATTAATCTGCCTTCTAAATCTACTAAAGCCCCACCACTATTACCGGGATTAATGGCAGCATCTGTTTGGATAAAACTTTCTATAGGAAATTGATTGTTTACGATGTTGATGTTTCTTCCCTTAGCACTTACAATACCAGCGGTTACGGTAGAGGTTAGGTTAAACGGATTACCCACCGCCAACACCCACTCGCCTACCTGAACATTATCTGAATTTCCAATGCTTAAATGTGGCAAGTTTTTACCTTCTATTTTAAGCAAGGCTAAATCTGAGGAAGGATCTGTTCCAATTATTTTAGCTGGATAAGATTGTTTATTATTATTTGTAATTACTTCTATTTGATCGGCGCCTTTAACCACATGAAAATTAGTTACGATATATCCATCTGCCGATAAAATTACACCCGAACCAGAACTTGCCACGGGACCTCTTCTACCAAAGAAATCCATACCACTCCAAAAATCATAAAATGGGTCTTGATATGCCCTTTGATTGGTTAATGTTTTAATAAAAACAACACCCTGTGTAGAGGCCTGAGAAGCTTTTACAAAATCGGCAGAAATATTGGCAGCTCCTTTATAGTTCACATGTGTTATGGTAGGTTCTACTGGAGCCTGTTCCATAAACACAAGTTGAGGATTCATTTTATTGAGTAAAAAAGCGCCTGCTAAACCGCCTGCAAATCCAAGTAATATTACTGCTAGTTTATTCATAAAAATATGTTTAAAAAAATTTTATTTACAAATATTTTGCCAAAAAAATCAAAGGATAAATTTGTCAGTTTTATAACTCTTTTTAGTTATTCTGTTACATTAATCTTAACCGTTAGGGTTACCTCTGGCTGGTTAGGATCATTGGTAATAAGCTTAATAATTTTGGTATCTGGTCCTGCCATATTTGCCAAAGAATAAGTTACATCTAAAGTGGCAGTTTTTCCTTTAGGAATAAGGGTAGTAGACAATACCGGACTTAAACAATTGCAAGTTCTAATTACCCTGCGAATCAATAAATCTTGTTTACCTTTATTAGTTATGGTGAATTTGGCAACTGGAGTGCTAAACAAAGAATTATTACCTAAATCGATTTCCGTTTTATTAAATACAGCTCTGGGTGCTTTTTTTCTATCAGACTTGGTTAAATAGCTGAAATCTTCCACAATATTGGCACTTACATAAAACGTTTTAATAGGAATAGAATCATCGTTGGTATGAATTTTAATTTCATGCTTCACTGGTCCATATTCAACTGGGCGATTTGGATAATATTTCACCTTCAATTGCATGCCTGTGTTTGGAGGCATATTATCGTATGGTTTGGTAATTAAAATATGGTTGGGAGCATCTATTCTATAAACATAAATTTGTTTATTACTCATATTATAAAAGCCAATTTCTGTAGAATCGTATGAGGTGTTTTTTACCGCTGGAAAATTGAGCATATTGGTTATTACAGCCAAATTTCCATATTGGTATTTAAAGGTATTGGCAAAATTAAATTTAGAAGGATAAACAGTTCCTTTAATGGTTAAAGATTGACTTTTGGGTGAGCCATCCGACAATACAGTAATCACTTTATCCAATTTTCCTTGTCGGCCATCTGGGTCAAAAACAACCTGCACATAACCCGTATCATTGGGTTCTACAACTTTGGTAATCCAATTGGTTTGCGTGCATCCGCAAGAGGTTATTACATCGTTTATTTTTACAGGGCCATACCCCGAATTAACAAACTTAAAAGTATGATAAACCTTTCCACCTTTTTCGTTTACATTTCCAAAATCAAAACTATTGTATAAAAATTGAATAACCCCTTTTGCAGCAGGCGTTGTTTCTTCTTTGGGTTTGGCTATTTCTGCCGGTTTCTTTTTATTTTGAGCATTTACTGTTATCACAAAAAGCATTGTAAATGCGGCTAAAACTGAATATTTCTTAAACATATATTTGGTACTTTTATAAATTGACTAAATTAGACTCCTTATCGTTGCATGACCTATTAATTAGAAAGCTATCTGTGTCTAAGCCAACGGGGAAACTTTCCCGATATTTTTCAAGTTCAGATTTTTCTATGGTAAAGGTTTGGCATACAGCTTCCTCTTTTGCATCGAAAACATAGGCACCCATCGGATTAATAATACAAGATTGCCCATTGTGCTCCATTCCAGAACCATCCTCGCCAATTCTATTAACCGCCACTAAAAAAGCTTGATTTTCTATTGCCCTCGCCAAAGTTAAAGCTCTCCAATGGGCTATTCTTTTGCTGGGCCAATTGGCAACAAAAATCAATACATCGTAATTGAAATTTGCTTGTCGCCTAATCCACACTGGAAAACGCAAATCATAACAAATAAAAGGTGCAATTTTCCAACCCAAATACTCAATCAATACCTGTTCATTTCCTTTGTTATAATGCACTTGCTCCTCACCCATTCTAAACAAATGCGCTTTATCATAATGGCGTGTATTTGGTTTTGGTTCGAACCAAAAGAAACGGTTAAAATATTGATTATTTTCGCTAATCATGATACTGCCACAGACAGCAGCACCTGTGAATGTGCTCCATTGCTGCATTTGCTGTTGTGCCACGCCGCCTGGCTCTTCGGCAAATAAATGAGGGCGCATACTAAAACCTGTTGTGAACATTTCGGGAAGGATAATAACATCCGTTTTGCCAGCTAAGTCTCTTATTTTATCATCGAGATACGCTAAATTGGCTGCACAGCTTTCCCAAACTATACCATCTTGAATGAGGCTAATGCGTAATTCATTTTTATTTTCCATTCATCAAATCTTTCAATATACCTTGTAATTCTTTCATTCCCTCTACCGCACTTTTTGCTATAATAGTTAAGTTATTTTTCTGCATCAATTGCGGCTTAGGGTCAACCAAAAATAGGGGTTTTACAGAAGAAAAATACTGCAATAAACCTGCCGCTGGATAAACCTGCAAGGAGGTACCTATAACCAGCAATATATCTGCATCTTCTACCATATTTGCGGCTACTTCAATCAAAGGAACTGATTCACCAAACCATACAATATGTGGCCTAAGTTGACTACCTAATTCGCAAGTATCACCCATTTGTATAAAATGCCCTTCTATTTCATATACCAAATTTTCATTTTTAGTACTTCTACTCTTCCTAATTTCACCATGTAAATGCAATACCTTGGAGCTGCCTGCTCGTTCGTGTAAATCATCTACATTTTGAGTAACTATTTGTACATCAAAGTCGCTTTCAAGCTCAAAAAGGATTTCATGTGCCTTATTTGGGAGCGCATTTAAGACAGAAATCCTCCTTTCATTGTAAAAATTTAGCACTTTTTCAGGATTTTTTTTCCAGCCCTCCGGCGTGGCAACTTCCTCTATTTTATGGCCTTCCCACAAACCACCACTGTCTCTAAAGGTAGCAATTCCACTTTCTGCACTTATTCCTGCTCCACTTAATACAACCAATTTAGGTTTATTTTTGTTCATAAATTTATATATTTACCTACTTTTTGAAAAACAAGTCGCAACATATTACTTTCAACTTAAAATCCCTATTCACTTTTTGGTGGATATGTTGGGGAAGTTTGTCGATTAGTATTGCTAATGGATTGCCAAAAACAGGCATACAATTTACCGAAAATAAAGGACAATGGGAAAACAATGTTTTGTTTAAGGCTGATATTCCAATTGGTAATTTATTTATTGAAAAAAATGCGCTAACATATTTATTTGTTGATAAAGAAGCTGCTCACAGAATGCAGCACGGCGAGAAAGTTTCTTCTGTTTCTTTTCATTCCGTTAAAGTTAATTTTCTTGGTGCTAATCCCAACCCAAAAATTGTAACAGATTTTAAAAGCAGCGCTTATTATAATTATTTCATTGGTAGTTCCGATAAATGGGCGAGCAATGTGCATGCCTATAAAAAGGTAACCCTAAAAAATATATACCCATTAACGGATATGGAAATTATTTCGGAGGGTGAAAGTATAAAGATAAATTTTATTCTATTACCCGGGGCTAACCCTCAGGCCATTCAATTAAAATATGAAGGAGCAAATGAGCTGTTTTTACAAAAAAATCAACTTCATATCAAAAGCACTTTAGGCGAATTAATCGAAGATGAACCCATCAGCTTTCAGACCGTTAATGGTGTTCAAGAGCAGATTGCGACAAAGTTTAAATTGCAAAAAAACATCGTATCATTTGAGCCCAAAAAGTATAATCCTACGCTACCTATTGTAATAGATCCTTCTGTTATTTTTGGAACATACATGGGAAGTGCAGCAGATAATTTTGGATTTGCTGCTAGCTTTGATAGGTTCGGAAATGCCTATGGTGCAGGTACCGTGTATGCGGCTAATTTTCCATTTACTACGGGTGCATACGATATTTCGTTTAATGGCGGTAATAGCGATGATGGCGAATACGGAAGAGATGGCTTTATAGCTAAATTTAATGCCAATGGCGATAATCTTTTATTTGCTACCTTTTTTGGAGGGTCGCACAATGAACAGCCGCACAGTGTAAGTGTTTCTACCGCTGCAAATGGAAACAATGATGTTTATATTTTCGGAACTACCTACTCTGCTAACTTTCCTGTAATCAATGGTTCTTTCGATAATACCTACAATGGTGGAGCAGATATTTTTGTTTTAAGATTAAATGAATTTGGAAATACTTTATTGGGTTCAACCTTTATTGGCGGCTCACAAGACGATGGTATTAATGGTGATGTAAATCAAACTTTTTTGGGACAAAGTCATCCATTGCCATACAACTACGCAGATTGGTACCGAGGAGAGATTGTTTTAGATAATACGGGTAATGTATATTTATCTACTTGCACTAAATCGAGACAAAACCAGGGCTTGCCACTTATTAATGCCTCTCAATCTACTTTTGGCGGTGGTATTCAAGACGCTTATTTTGTAAAGTTAAACAACTCTTTAAGCACCATTTTATTTAGTACATATTTGGGTGGTGCTGGAGATGAATCTGCTCATTCTGTTTGTATAAATTTATTAAATGAACCCATTATTGCGGGGGGAACCAATAGCAGCAATTTAATGTTTGGCACCACCGCTTTTCCTTACAGAGGAGGCGTTGATGGTTTTATTGGAAGATATAGCAGCAGCGGAGTAAAACAAAGGGTAATTTATTCTGGAACTGCGTCTTATGACCAAACTTTCTTTGTGCAGGTAGATGAAAATAATAACATTTTTGCCATGGGGCAAACTGCCGGAAATATGCCAAGAGACGTTGGAACTTACGGCACCAATAATGCAAAACAATATTTAGAAAAATATAATAGCACCCTAACTACAAAACTTTTAGCCACTACATTCGGAAAAACCGGTGGCACACAACCTGGTTTATCTCCTTCTGCCTTTTTAGTTGATAATTGTGGCAGGGTTTATATCAGTGGTTGGGGAGGTGGAACCAATCAATCTTACCACAATGGATTAGACAATGTTTTTGGAATGCCAACCAGCGCAGATGCCTTTCAAAAAACAACGGATGGCTCTGATTTTTACTTGATGGTTTTAAGTCCGAATTTTGAAAGCCTACTTTACGCCAGTTTTTATGGTGGAGGGCAAAGTCAGGAACACGTAGATGGTGGAACCAGTCATTTCGATAAATCGGGCATGGTATACCAAGCCGCTTGTGCCGGTTGTGGTGGCCTCAACGACTTCCCAACTACCGCCACAGCCTATTCTAGAACCAACCCCGGAAAACGTGCTTTTAATACCAACGTGGGTGGTTGTAATTTAGGTATGTTTAAATTTGATATGCGAACTTATGTATCGCCACCAGTTTTGCGCGATACCGTTTTGATTGTATATGCAGGAAAGCCGCTATCCTATGTTTTTACAGCCATTGATGCCGGTGGTGACAAACTTACCATGACCTACTCAGGCAGTATTTTTAACTTAACTGAAAATCCGGCCAGCATTACCACTTTACAAGACTTACCCGGACTTATCAGAGGCGAATTACGTTGGAATACCCGATGCGAAGATTTAAGCAAGGACACCTTTTTGGTTGAGGTAAAAATTTCGGATGATGCCTGCCCCATAAGCAATGAGATTACAGCTAAAATAAAAATCGTATTGCTGTCTGATCCAATTCCTCCTCCCTATCCAGAATGTATAAAGGTAATAAACGATAGCACCTTAGAATTAAAATGGACCAATGGAAATCCGAGTTCAGATTTTTTAAATTACCAGGTTTTACGCAAGAAAGCCCTTGGAAATTTCACGCTATTTGATTCAATCGACAACCAAACCAACAACCTTTACTTTGATACAAGAGCAGGTGGCTTGTTGGAAACCAATTATTGTTTTCGGTTGTTTACCCTAAACTCTTGCCGTTTATCTGGCGACACCTCGCGGTTTATTTGCAGTTTACCGGAAGAAGATACCCTCAGTGGAAGTTTCTTTAATGGATTAGAAGATGAACTCATTGTATTGCATGCCTTTGATACCTTTTCGGGTAGTTTTTTTATTCAATCCAAATCGCCACAAGATTCTGTTTTTATAAAACTAAGCGGAGAATTTATTGATAATAATATTGGAACGACAAGCACGGTAAACGGCGTTGGACTAGCCTTTGCGGGTTTTAAATGGATTCCGGGTTGCGAGTTTATTGGTTCAGACACCTTAAGTTTATTTATTCAAGTACGCGATAATAATTGCCCTAATTTTAGGCAAGGTTTAAAACGCGTTCAATTTCTCATCATCCCAGCTATACCAGCGGTGAGTCCGAGTATTTTTTGCCCTAAAAAATTAAATCAAGACTCCGTAACTTTAGAATGGACTCCATTTACTCCTAGGCCGCTCACCCAAGAATTGTGGCTTATACGCTGGGTAAATAATGTGGCTGAACCTATAAAACTATTTACAGATTTTACCCTAAAAGATTACGTGGATAATATTAGGTTCAACCCAAATAATAAGACTTGTTATTCTTTTACCAGCAAGGATATTTGTGGCATTTGGGGAGATACAAGCGCGCAAGCATGTATACAAGGCCTCGATAATCCTGCACCTAACTTACTTATTTATACCACAACGGTGGTTCAAGATAAAGAAGTTCAATTAATTTGGCAGCAAGCAGAAGTCGATAGTTTTTGGAGATATCAAATTTGGAAAAAAACAGGAAGATTTAGCAGTAAATTTGAATTGGTATCAGAAATTAAAACAGTAAGTGATACTGTTTTTACCGACAAAGATGTGAAGGTGGATGAACAGAGTTATTGCTACAAAATTGTGAATGTAGATGTTTGTGGAAATGAAAGCGCGTTAAATAAAGAAGCCTGTTCTATATTGCTAACTGGTACATCGGAGCCCTTTGTAAATAAAGTAAATTGGATGCCATACGATTATTGGGAACAAGGAATAAATAGATACGAGTTACTGAAAACAGAACCTCTTTTGTATACTGATGAATTGTTTGTAAACAAATCGGAAAAGCCGCTTTTGGCTGTAGATAATAAATTAAACTATGATAATGGTTTGTATCAATACACAGTGGTGGCTTATGAAAACATTTTTGGCAACAAACAAACCAGTAGGTCTAATACCATAGATTTAATGCAATTGCCATTATTATACACGCCAAATGCTTATACCGAAAACGGTGATGGCATCAATGATAGTTTTTTAACAGTACCTGTTTTTGTGAAAGATTATTACATTCAAATCTACAATAGATATGGCGAGCGCATATTTGAAAGTAGGAATAAAAAAGAAGGATTTAACGGGCAGTACAAAGGGGTAGAAAGCAAATCTGATGTATATTTTTACATCGTTACATATGCTGGTTGGGATGGAAATCAGTATACCAAAAAGGGGAACTTTACCTTATTAAGATAATGGTTATTACTTTTCCCATTCTAAAGTTTCTATTAAACGCAGCATATCTTCTTTTAAGAATTTTAGTACTGGAGCAATAGAATCTTGATTGGTTTTGGTATTAAAATAGAGTGAGCCTCTTAAAAAATGATGGGTGCTATCTGTAACATAAAATTGAGCATTGGTAGCTGTACTTCCATCTAACTCATAATAAATCCCTTGATAATTGGGTTTTTGAATATAATTTTCTACAATTTGATCGGCACGCATTACATGTTTAAAAACCATTTCACGCGAATCGTTAAAAAGTTTGAACAAATCTGTTCTATTTTTTACTGGCCTATAGCTTAGGTGCAAGGTTGCTCCAAAAGGTTTATAATAAACATTGTACCAGCATTCTTCAGCCGCAGGATATGGGTCGGGGCGAACCAAGGCATATTTGGGTAATTCGAAACTATAATGACAAGCATTTACATAAAACCTATCATATTCTTTCGCTGGAAATTCAATTCTTTCATAACCTCTCGGACGTGGAGTAGTTTGCGTATCGGAAGAACAAGCAGCCAATAGAAAAACAGAAAAAATGAAGAAGGTATTGCGCATATTATTTAGGTTCAAAACTAACTTTTACGCGTTTTATTTTGCGTGGGTCTACAGATTCTATTTTAAAACAATAATTTTTAAACTTAATTTCTTGTCCAAGCTTGGGCAAAAAGGAGTTTATTTCGAGTAACATTCCACCTAATGTTTCTGCATCATTTCGGATATCCTCAAAATCGTTTAGCGGAATATCCATGTATTTGCACATATCGTTGATGAGCATTTTACCTTCAAAAACAAAAGTATGGTCGTTTATGCGCGTGTATACATGCTCGTCTTCATCAAACTCATCTTGTATTTCGCCAAAAATTTCTTCCATAATATCTTCCATACTCACCAATCCGCTGGTTCCGCCAAATTCGTCGGCCACAATGGCAAGGTGCATTCTTTTGGTTTGGAATTCTTTGAGGAGGTCGTCTATTTTTTTACTTTCTGGAATAAAATAAGCGGGTCTAATCAACTGTTGCCAATTAAAATCTGTGTTTGCATTTAAGTGTGGCAATAAATCTTTGGTAAACAAAATTCCCTTAACATTATCAAGGTTATCTTCAAATACGGGCACCCTGCTATATCCAGAATCTATGATTTGAACCATGAGTTCATCAAAGTTGGTATTTACATC
>JAUYMZ010000073.1 GCA_030699355.1 Bacteroidota bacterium
CTTCGCTCCACTGCGTTACGCTCAGGATGACAATAATTTATATCTAACAGGCCTGGGGCTTGGAGGCAGCTGCGCGGCCTCCAAGCCCCAGGCCCTGAAAACAAGCGAGAACCGAGTCATTCTGAGCGATAGCGAAGAATCTCATACTTTTTCCCGAACAGCAATGATTTAGATGTTATCATTTCTGTTGGGTATCGAGTGAATTCAACAAAAGCAACGCAATTCAAAATTTTGGAAGGCAAAGGAATAACTTCTCATCAAGAGGCTATTTCCAAAGCAGGAAAAGAATACGACCAATTTAATAAGAAACAAAAAATTATTTCAGACTTTGACAAACAAATCAGGAGATTTAAAAAATAGGCACCAATTCTAAATAGTAACAAATAAAGATAGTAGTATAGGCCTGTTTTAACAACTAAATCATTGTCTTTCTGTGCGCAGCATAGTGGAGCGAAGAATCTCTAAGTTTGTTATCAGGTTTTTCCGGACAAAGTGAGATTGAATAGATGCCCTGTGGATTTAATCCTCAGCAAGCGCGGAGCCTAGGTATAATCATTGTATACTTGTTTGTTTTGGTTCAAACCAATTGTTGAAATCTTAAGGCAGCTATATTTTAATTTAAAATTACCTTTGGGAGGTGGATTATTTAGAAACTTTAAACCCTTCGCAAAGGGCTGCTGTAGAGCAAATAGACGGACCAGTTATGATTATTGCCGGAGCAGGTTCTGGCAAAACCCGTGTACTTACATATAGAATTGTGCACATGTTGCGCCATGAGGTAGACCCTTTTCAAATATTATCGCTCACTTTTACCAACAAAGCGGCCAAAGAAATGCGCCACCGCGTGATGGAAGCTGTGGGAAGCGAAGGCAGAAATATCTGGATGGGTACTTTTCACAGTATTTTCTCGCGCATTTTGCGGGTAGAAAGCGACAAAATTGGATACCCAAGAAATTTTACCATTTACGATTCGGATGATAGCAAAAGCCTTATCAAAACCATTTTAGGCGAAATGAAATTGGATGATAAATTATACAAACCATCCAATATGTTGGGCCGTATTTCGGCCGCCAAAAATGCCTTAATTAGCGCCGAAGAATACATGGGAAATAGCGAATTCTTTGAAAACGATAATAGCAGTGGCCGACCTAAATTTGGGCAGTTGTTTAAACTTTACCAAGACCGCTGTTTTAGAGCTGGCGCCATGGATTTCGACGATTTATTGGTAAATACCCATAAACTTTTTGCCAAACACCTAGATGTACTCAACAAATACCAACACCAATTTAGGTATATCATGGTAGATGAGTTTCAAGATACCAACCACGCCCAATACATGATTATCAAAAAATTGGCTGCCGTAAACGAAAACATAGCCGTGGTGGGCGATGATGCACAAAGTATTTACGCGTTTAGAGGTGCTAATATCAAAAATATCCTTGGGTTTCAAAAAGACTTTCCAGAGGTTAAAACGTTTAAATTGGAACAAAACTACCGAAGCACCAAAACCATTGTAAATGCCGCCTCGAGTATTATTGAAAAGAACAAAGACCAAATAAAAAAGAAGGTTTGGACCGATAATGAATTGGGTGAACGCATCCGCGTTTTTAAAGCTTTAACCGATAACGAAGAAGGCAAAATGGTGGCTTCTGCTATCTTCCAAGATAAGATGAACAACCAGGCTTTAAACAAAGATTTTGCCATATTGTATAGAACCAATATGCAAAGTAGGTCGATGGAAGAAGCACTCAGAAAACTAAATATTCCCTATAAAATTTATGGTGGTTTATCTTTTTACCAACGCAAAGAGGTTAAAGACTTGTTGGCTTATTACCGTTTAGTGCTGAACCCAAATGATGAAGAAGCATTAAAGCGCGTAATTAATTACCCAACCCGTGGAATTGGCAAAACCTCCTTAGAAAAAATTGCCTTGGTAGCCGATCAACACAAAGTAAGTTTGTGGCAGGTAATGGAGCAAGTAAACCAAATTGGCTTTAAAAACATGAGTGCCGTGGAAGACTTTGTTACCATGATAAAAAGCTTTAGGGTAATGCTTGATAGAAACGCTTACGATGTGGCCATGCATATTGCCAAACAAAGCGGCGTTTTAAAATCATTGTATGAAGACAAGACCGTGGAAGGCATTGCGCGTTACGAAAATACCGAGGAACTTTTAAACGGTATAAAAGAGTTTAGTGTAGGCGAAACGGCCGATGAAGATGGCGTGTTGAGAGGTAATACTTTGGCCGATTTTATGGCAGATG
>JAUYMZ010000083.1 GCA_030699355.1 Bacteroidota bacterium
CAATGCCGAAGCCCTTAAATTTAATTCGCTTTTACCCATGTTTCTTATAAAAAACTCTAAAACGGCATACAAAGAAACCTCTTTGGTTCCGGGCATGCTCATTTGGGAGGTTTTTTGAACCAACCATTTCACAGGTTTTAGAAAAAGAATTTTATTAAGAATCATCTCAAATTTTTAGTTAAAGTAAGGAGACAAAGCCGCTAATAAATTGCTAGGTGCTTGGCACGGACGATTGGTTTTCATATCAATGCAAACCAAGGTGGTTTCTCCTTGGTTCAGCAAATCGCCTTTCTCATTAAACAGCTCATAAAAAAATTCGATGCGAATACCAGGCAACTTTTTAATAGTGGTTTTTACGGTAATTAAATCATCGTATAAAGCCGGTTTTATGTATTTGCAAGATAAATGAAGCACAGGCATCATAATTCCTTGCTCTTCAAACATTTTATACGTTAGCTGAACATCTCTCAATGCCTCTACCCTCGCAACCTCATAATACTGGGCATAATTGCCATAATAAACATAACCCATTTGGTCTGTTTCGGCATATCTCACGCGAATTTTAGTTTCTGATACAAACATTTTATTTAGATAAAGCCATTTTTGCTATGGTTGAACCAATACTTAAACTCGAGGTTGCAGCAGGCGAGGGCGCATTTAAAATATGAATGGCTCGCTCGCCTTCAATAATTTTAAAATCATCTAAAAGACCTCCTAATTTATCACATGCTTGTGCCCTAACTCCAGCCTCTGCCGGAATCAAATCGTCTTCTTGAACTTCAGGTATCAACTTTTGAAGGGCTTTGGTAAAGGCCGCTTTAGAAAAAGAACGGTGAAATTCGCCCAAACCTGTTTTCCAATACTTCAGCATTACTTTTCTAAATCCAGGCCAAGCCAAAGATTCAAACATTTCTTCCAAATCTACATCCGACATTTTATAACCTTCGCGTTTAAAGGCAAACACAGCATTCGGACCAGCTTCTACGCCTCCATCAATCATGCGGGTAAAATGAACACCTAAAAACGGAAAGTTTGGATCAGGCACAGGATATATTAAATGCTTTACTAAATAACGTTTTTCGGGCTTAAGCATATAATACTCGCCTCTAAATGGAATAATGCGTGTATCGATATTCTTTTGGACCAAACCAGCTATTTTATCGCTATATAAACCAGCACAATTAATGTATTTATCGGTGTAGAAAGTTCCTTGGGCACAAACTATTTCAACCTGTTCATTTTTCACCTCAATTTGCGAAACTTTATGTCCGGTTAAAACAACTCCACCTTTGGCTTGAACCAATTCGGCTAATTTTTCACATACAGCAGTATAATCGATTATTCCGGTATAGGGTACTTTTAATCCAGCCAAAATATTTAGATGAGGTTCAATCTCTTTGGCTTCGGCTTGGGTAATTTTAGTTATTTTCGTCAACCCATTTTCCAGACCACGTTGATAAAGCTTTTCCAACTCGGGAAGTTCGCTTTCTTGGGTAGCTACAACCAACTTACCGCATAGTTCGTAAGGGATTCCATAAGTATCGCAAAAGGCTAAGAGCATTTCATAACCTATAATACAATTTTTCGCCTTTAAACTGCCTGGCTTATAATACAGGCCGCTATGAATTACACCGCTATTATGTCCGGTTTGATGCGCTGCTACTTGAAGTTCTTTTTCTAGAACTAAGAGTTTTAAATCGGGCTCTATTTGGAGCATTTGATAAGCAGTTGCTAAACCTACAATGCCTCCACCTATGATTGTATATTGATATTTCATATAAAGTGCAACAAAGGTAAGAATATTCATTGGGTGCTTTGCAAAAAAAAAGTCTAACATTTCTGTTAGACTTTTTGTGGAGGCACATGGATTCGAACCAAGGACCCTCTGCTTGTAAGGCAGATGCTCTGAACCAGCTGAGCTATGCCTCCTTATTTGTATTGCTTACTTTCGTAAGGGGAGTGCAAAGATAAGAATAGGATATTTAAATGCAAGTAATTCTTAAAAGAAATTACTGAAAACCCTTGTTAAGATTCATAATCAGGAAATTAAATTCTAAAAACAAAATCCGAAATTCTAAAACCGAAATTCTAAATACGAAATTCCAAAACCGAAATATGAAATTAAAATATGAAATTCAAAATATGAAATTCAAAAACCACAAAAATGAGAAAGCAAATAATCTATTACAAAGAACCAAAAACTAAAGACTAAAGACTAAAGACCAAAGACAAAAAAAAAGCTTACTCAAATAAATGAGTAAGCTTTTTTTGTATGGGATAAATTAATATTCCCAGAGATCATGTTCTTTTTCGAATAATTCTTGTTTAATGCGTTCACCTTCTAAGATGGCTGCAACTCCGTTGTCTTTAAATTCTGCATAATCTCTAATGTACATATCTTGCGCATTAGATTCTTTGATTACGTAGCTATTAAATAATCTTTGTTCAAACCAATCATCATAAGTAATACGAGCTGCATCATTTTGTCTGTTGAAGATATCATTGTGAACGAGGAAATGTCTTAAATCTACCCCATCACTAGAATGGTATTTAAAAAAGCATAAATCTTGCTCACCTAAATCTACTCCACCTAATCTAACCTGGTAACGAGGTGCGATAGCCATAATTCTCACATACATTTGAGAATGTTTTTTATCAAAAATCCAATCTTCAATCAATTTGTATTTTACAATACGCAATTCAGGAATCATTGCATTTACGATGGTATCCAGTACAGTAAACGTTGGATCATCTGGATCAATTAGACGATCTACATACTCTGTATCTGTTCCCAAAGTCAGGAATTTCTCGATAGACATTTGAGTATTTAATGAATCAGTTTCGTAGGGCGTAAGCTTACCATCCTTTACTGCATTGTATAACACAACACTTAAAGGACTTTTAGCCCATGCCATAGGTTGATTATGCTTTTCTCGTACATCAATAATCCTAACCACACGTTTAGCAAACATTACGTCGGCTTCACGCAAATAAGGCCAAGGAATTACTTTACGCTCTGCAACTTGTTGACCGTTGTAGATAAAGTTATCATAAACCCCTTGGGCAAAATTGCTTAAGGAAAGCAACAACAGAACTATGAGACCAATTGATTTTTTCATGTTATTTAATCGTATATTATTGTCTTACTTCTAATGCAAGTGAAGAAGGAATTGGAACTGCACCAGCAGGACCTTTAGCTTTGATGTTCATTAAGATAAAACGATCGCCAGGCTTAGCTGCGTTCAAGTATCTTTTAGCTTCAGGAGTTAATTGGTTGCTATTACCACTTGTACTTTGTGCCTGACCAGTTTTAGGTTGGTAAACTAAACTCCAACTAATAGGTGTAAAATTAACTCCTTCAAAAGCAAAATCTTTTAATGCAGTTAAAACGAAATTAGCCGATTTTAATTGCCCCAATGAAACTGAACCTGATTGTTCAATAGAACCTAACATTGGAGTTGGTTTAGGAATTTGACGAACACGGTATTCTTTAGTACCCATCATTTTTCCATCTACCGAAGCAGAGATAGTAACTGTTCTATTTGAACCATCTACTGTTAATTCATATTCTCCAGCACTTCCAATTTTCTTTAAGTTTCCACCTACACACTTAACATCCACTTTGTTGGCGCTAAATCCAGGCACTGAAACTGAGATAGGATTTTCTAAACCAATGTAAACAACATTCATTTTAGTTGCTGAAATTACTGCAAGCGGAGCAAGTACAAAGAAAGAACCTTCTTTTTCGTAGGTTTCTTTTTTACCACTAGAGTTCGTTGTTGTAATAACAGCTTTGAATTTGTTTTCACCTTCACGAGA
>JAUYMZ010000110.1 GCA_030699355.1 Bacteroidota bacterium
TAAGTTTTCGTAATGAAAGGATATAATCTTCTCTGTACACAGTTGGAATGATAATTTTAGATAAGCCTTCTGCACTCAATTCTGCGTTCATCATAATTCGTGCAATTCTGCCATTGCCATCTAAAAAGGGGTGAATCTCGCTTACAACAAACATAATATAAATGGCTTTTGCCAAAGGATGTTCTAACGCATAATAATAATCAAATGCCTTTTTTAAGGTTCCGGTAACTAATGTATAATCTACAAATTGAGTGTCGCCAGCAAAATTGTTTCTATCTTTGAAGTAACCAGGTTTTTTGCTTTTTCTAGCACTTAATAGTATCGCATGTCTATACTTTAAAATGTCTATTAGTTGTTTACTATTGGCTGGACGAACCTGCATTTCTTTTTTGTTTGAAACAATTTTATATGTTCCTAATATATCATGAGAATCTTCATCTCTCTCAGGAAAAGGTGTTTCTGTTTCAATTATTTGCATTGCTTCACTAATTTCAAATTTTGTTCCTTCTATATAATTTGAAAAATAGCTTTCAAAAAATGCCAAATTGCGATAAGCCATCTCCGATTCATTCTTATTTACATAGAACGGGAATATTTGATCTGTTAGTTTATTATAAAGTAATTCAAATAGTTTTATCCTATTAGCATCTACAGGTTCTCCTAGCGCTCTACTCTTTGCAATATCTGAGGATAAAATTTTTGAAGGTTGAGTAGATAATAATGCGCCTATTATTTTATCAAGTATTTTATATTCTTTTTCTAAGTTAATAATGGGTGCTATTTTTTTAGCTTTATCTCGAATATTATTTAAGCTTGTTTCATTTTGTACTTTTAAAATCATTTCAAGTTTCTCTTCTACTTGCTCTTTGCTCAAAGTCTTCGAGTTTTCAATGGGGCCACGCGATTCTTGGAGGTTCTCTAAAAATGCCCGCGATTCTTGTGAAACGAACAAGTCGCCAAAGAAATTTCGATCACCTGCTATAGGGCTACCTTTAAAAAAGTGAATGATTAAACCTGGTAGTTTTATGTTTTTTGTGTAGGTATAGGTAAGGAAAACATGGCCATTTTGGGTAGGTTTATATTCTAACGCACTTCTATGGCTTAGCATGGCGCCAGAATATTGATTAGATAATATTTGCAACCAATTTCGTCTAATGATTATGTCTTCACTATCCTGTAAATTAGAGGTGTATATCTTAGGGGCTATCTTCCTAATTTGTCCCTTCTTTTCTAAAGCTTTTATTCGTTTAGATTCTGATTTATCTGAGGAGCCAAACAAAATTTCTTGCAGGTGTATGGGGAGATTTTTTTCCATTAGCGCGTGCTTTTTTAATCAAAGTTAGGAATTTTTTCTATTAACGACCTATTATGGGCGAAAAAATTCTATTAAGTTCTGCTAAGGCCTTTGCAAGCCGCCACCGTCTTGCAACTCTATTTTATCCTTTGCAAATTTCTTGCATCTGCAAGCTTTGAATGATGGCATCACTTTGCCCAATAAAATTTGGCCAAGCTGACTTTTGATAAATATAAATCGACAATCGTTGCAAATTATGCAACGATTGTAATGGTTATTCGTTGCATTATACCAATTGGATTTATAATCTAGACCAAAACAAACATGGTAAATACCGACGCAATAGATGTTTAGGCCAATTCTATTGGACTATTACATATATGCATTCGGT
>JAUYMZ010000114.1 GCA_030699355.1 Bacteroidota bacterium
AATGGTAGCGTCTCATTAAGTGTGTAAACTCAAAAAGTTGTTCTGGAAATTTTTTCGACCCCGTTAAGGAAAAGGTCGGAAAAAATTTACGGAAACAACTTTTTGTATAACTTTATGCACTTAAAAAATGAAAACAGAAGAATTACTAAATGATGATTTCTTGAAAAAGTTCAAGAATGGAGATGAGTTAAACTCATTTATTGATCAACTAAGAAAACGTGGTATTGAACAGTTGTTAGAAGGTGAGTTAGATGCTCATTTAGGCTACGATAAACACGGTCGTTCAGAATTGAAAAATGCCCGAAATGGGCATATTAAAAAGGTTATTAAAACCAAGGAAGGTGAAATGATGGTAAGGGTCCCCAGGGATCGAGAATCAACCTTTAACCCAATGATAATTCCTAAGCGGAAAAATATGGTTGAGGGGATTGAAAATGTTATTGTTTCTCTATATGCTAAGGGGATGTCGGTGAGTGATATAGAGGAACAAATAAGAGAAGTATATGATATTGAGGTATCTAGTTCAACTATATCCAGAATAACAGATCGCATTATTCAAGATATCACAATCTGGCAAAATAGACCGTTAGAGCCCGTTTACGCTGTGGTATGGATGGATGGCATTGTGTTTAAAGTACGCGAGGGGTCACGAGTGGTTGATAAGACATTATACCTAGCAGTAGGGTTGAATATGGAGGGTAAAAAAGAGGTTCTTGGCATGTGGCTTGGAAAGAATGAATCAGCATCATTCTGGTTATCTGTATTAACTGATTTAAAAGCTAGAGGTGTAAAGGATATTTTAATCACAGCTACAGACAACCTGAAAGGGTTTACAGAGGCAATAAAATCCGTATTCCCAGACGCTACCAAGCAAGTTTGTATCGTGCACCAAATCCGAAACTCATGCAAATTTGTGGGATGGAAGGAAAGAAAAGAGTTTTCGGACGATATGAAAGCGATTTACAACGCACCCAATAGAGACGCTGCTGAACTCGCATTAAATGCGTTAGACCAGAAATGGGGCAGCAAATACGGCTATGCTATTAAAAGCTGGAGAGCTAATTGGAACGAACTTACTGCATTTTTAGATTTTCCTCTCGAAATTCGAAAAATAATTTACACCACTAATGTGATTGAAAACCTGAATGGTAAGATAAGAAAATATACAAAAAACAAAATGTCTTTTCCTACCGATGAAGCGGTTTTAAAGTCAGTTTATCTTTCTATTCGTGAAGCATCTAAATCTTGGACCTATCCCATCAGAAACTGGGGAGAGATATTTAACCAATTTATGATTATGTTTGAAAACAGAATTAATTTATAAAATCAACTTACACACTTTTTGGGATGGTGTCGGTTCGTCCAAACTTTAAAAGAGATCTATACAATCTCCAATCTTTTGAAGTGAACGTGTTGAGCAAAGAACAAACGCTATTAGAAACATTCAGACTTTAAGTTCGAAAATTTTATTCATGGATTCTTGGGGATGACATCATCCATTCTTATTATTTGCATCTAACAAATAAAGAAATGCAAATATTAACCAGCGTAATTAACAATTATTTAAATCATTGTAAAATAGAAAGAAACTTAAGTATTAAAACCATTAAGGCTTATAATTGTGATTTGAAACAATT
>JAUYMZ010000119.1 GCA_030699355.1 Bacteroidota bacterium
ACTCGGGTCAGTTAATGTATAACTATATGCATACCATAAACGAGCGTGGTAATCCCGAAACAATTAATTTAGACCCCGTTTATAGGTATAGAATGGTAGTGCATACCATTCCGCCTGTGGTAAAAGAAAACATAGATGTTAGTCCGGGAAAACACACCATTATTGGAGTAGATGCGCCGCAAGGGCAACTCATGGTTAAGGTTGAGGGATTAACCAATTATAGTGGTTTGCAGTTTTTGGTTCGCAGAAAAGGGTCAGATAAAACCTTACACGTACAAGATGGAAATATGAAGGAAAAGTATTTGGTTGGCAAATACGATGTGGAGGTGTTGAGTATTCCAAGAATGGTGAGAGAAATTAGCATAGACCAAAGTTATACTACCACCCTTCAATTGCCACAACCAGGTAAATTGGTGGTAAATTGTCCGGTTCAAGATTTTTATGTAGACGTTTATCAAACCATCAGAAATGAGTTGGTTTGGGTATATAAATTTCCGGTTGAGAAAAGAAATAATGTGTTGGTGATGCAGCCCGGAGATTATAAAATGATATACCGTGCCAAAGGGGCAAGCAAAAGCAGTTTTACCTTTGAAAGGGAGTTTAAAATTATAAGCGGACAAGCAACAAACATTACCTTAAATTAAATTACGCAATGAAAAAGTTTGATATACAAAATGTAAAAGACACCAGAAGTGGATTTGGTGCTGGATTATCTGAATTGGGAAAAACAAACCCAAGGGTTGTTGCCTTGTGTGCAGATTTAACGGGTTCTTTAAAAATGGATGCTTTTCAAAAAGAGCATCCAGAGCGTTTCTTTCAAGTGGGCATTGCCGAAGCCAATATGATGGGCGTAGCGGCGGGTTTAACCATTGGTGGTTGGATTCCGTTTACGGGTACTTTCGCCAATTTTAGCACAGGAAGGGTGTATGATCAAATTCGCCAGAGCATTGCTTACAGTGGCAAAAATGTAAAAATCTGTGCTTCGCATGCCGGTATAACTTTGGGTGAAGATGGCGCAACGCACCAAATTTTAGAAGATTTGGGCTTAATGAAAATGTTGCCTGGAATGGTGGTTATAAACCCTTGCGATTTTAACCAAACCAAAGCCGCAACCATGGCCATTGCCAATTATGATGGTCCGGTTTATTTGCGCTTTGGCCGACCAGCAGTGCCAAACTTTACTGAGGCAGATGCTCCTTTTGAGATTGGAAAAGCATTGATGTTAAATGAAGGCAAGGATGTTTCTATTTTTGCTACAGGCCACTTGGTTTGGAAAGCCATAGAAGCCGGACATGCTTTGGCTGAAATGGGAATTGATGCCGAGATTATAAACATTCATACCATAAAGCCTTTGGATGAAGAGGCGGTGTTAAAATCGGTAGCTAAAACACGTTGTGTAGTAACGGCTGAAGAGCATCAAATGAATGGAGGTTTGGGAGATAGCATTGCTCAATTGTTGGCTAGAAAAAATCCTACTCCGCTAGAAATGGTTGCTGTAAATGATAGCTTTGGCGAAAGCGGCACACCGGATGATTTAATGAAAAAATATGGTTTAGAGAGCAGCAATATTGTAGCTGCAGTGCAGGCTGTTTTAAAACGTAAATAATATGAATTCTTCTTGGCCCAAAAAAATTGCTATTTTCTTAGCAGCCATTTTTATTATTATTCAGTTTGTTCAGCCTGCGCGCAATGTTGGCGAAGCTTTGGGTGAAAACGACATTGCCCACACCGTGGATGTGCCGGCAGATGTGCAGCAAATTTTGAGCAATAGCTGTTTTGATTGCCATAGCAATGCTACCCAATACCCTTGGTATGCCAGCATACAACCACTTGGTTTCTGGTTAAAAGACCATGTAGATGAAGGGAAGAAAGAGTTAAACTTTTCGGAGTTTAAAACATATACTGAAAAGCGCAAAGCCAAGAAATTTAAAGAAATAGCAGAAGAACTTGAAGAGGATAAAATGCCTTTGCCTTCTTATACTTGGGTACATAAAAATGCAATTTTAACGGCTGAGCAAAAGACCATATTGCTTTCTTGGGTGAAGAATTTACAAGCTGGCACCCAAAACTAATTTCAACTTAAGCACTGCGGCTACGGTCATGCCATCTTCAATTTCTCCATTCATTACCATTTGAAAGAGGGTTTCGAATGGTATCTTTTTAAGTTTGAGTTCTTCAGTTTCTTCTGGTTCGGCTTGGGTAAATGTGAGGTTTCTGGCTACATATAAGATGGCATGTTCATCGGTGGCAGAATTGCTCAGGTCCATCTCTAATAATTTTTCCCAATCTTGTGCAATAATGCCACATTCTTCTAGCAGTTCGCGCTTGGCAGAGTCTAGCGGGTTGACCCCAATTTTGCCACCCCCTTCTGGAATTTCCCAAGAGTACTTATTAAGCGGGTAGCGGTATTGCCCTACTATCCAAGTATTGTTGTTTTCATCGAGTGGAATAATACCAATAGCAATGTTTTTAAAATGCACTACTCCGTATATACCATCTGTTCCGGTAGGTGTTTTTACTTCGTGATGATGCACTGCAATCCAATTATTTTGGTAAATAATTTCGTTTGATTTGGTTTGCCAGGGGTTTGTATTTTCTGATTTGTTCATGTACCTACAAATAAAGTAATTCTTTTTTTGATTGGCAAGGTAGCTTCGATAAGATTATTTTTTTTGGGTAATCATTTGATAAATTTGGTTCAGACAAAATTTTTTTTTTGAGGGCATAGGGGTAGGTAATAGATTTTGGGTCTTATAGGCAAAACCCAAATATATATATATGAAAAAGCAAATTTTAATCGCAATCGCAGTACTAGGTACTGTTGTTGCTTGCAAGAAAGAAGAATCATCTAAAGTAAACGAAACGCCAATTACAGAAACCCAAGCCCAAAAAATCAAAAAGGTGCTCACTTCTCAAACATGGAAAATAGAAGGAATGTTCATAGGTTCAGCCAATGGTCCGATGTTGCCATTACCAATGGATTCATGTGAAAAAGATGATTATGTAAAGTTTACCAGCGACAACAAACAAATTTTTTATGCTGGTGCTACCAAATGTGATCCTGAAGAAACTGACTCTACCACAAACACATATAGAATTAGCGAAAAAGGAGATAGCTTATCGGTAGTTTTTTATAAAGAAAGCCTTAATTATGGTATAACAAATACGGCTAGTGGAAAAATTGAATTGGTATCCATTGAAAACGGCACTCGTTTTAAAATGGTAATGGGTAAATTCTAAATCAGGACAGTTTAAATAAAAAAGGGGCATTCATAGAATGCCCCTTTTTTATTTATGGAAACTTAGGAAACTTTTTAAAATCTGGTTTACGTTTTTCTAAGAAAGAGTTTTTGCCTTCTTTGGCTTCATCGCTCAGGTAATATAATAAGGTAGCATTGCCTGCTAATTCTTGAATACCGGCTTGTCCGTCTAATTCTGCGTTAAAAGCACTCTTTAACATGCGCAGGGCAATTGGACTTTTCTCCATTATTTTTCTACACCATTCTATGGTGGCATCTTCCAACATTTCTAACGGAACTACTTTATTTACTAAGCCCATATCTAATGCTTCTTGCGCATTGTATTGGTCGCATAAAAACCAAATTTCTCTAGCCTTTTTTTGACCCACCAATCTAGCCAAATAACTAGCCCCAAATCCACCATCAAAGCTACCTACTTTTGGTCCGGTTTGACCAAATTTTGCGTTTTCTGCCGCAATGGTAAGGTCGCAAATTACATGTAAAACATGTCCGCCACCAATGGCATAACCCGCCACCATAGCAATTACTGGCTTTGGAATGCGGCGAATTTGCATTTGTAAATCCAATACATTTAACCTAGGAACGCCATCATCACCCACATAGCCACCATGTCCGCGCACGCTTTGGTCGCCACCGCTACAAAATGCTTGTCCGCCTTCGCCGGTTAATATTACACAATATACCGCTTCATCTTGGCGGGCCAATTCCATGGCTTCACTCATTTCTTTAACGGTAAGTGGTGTAAACGCATTATGCACCTGGGGGCGGTTGATGCTAATTTTGGCGATGCCATCGTAAAATTGAAATAAAATTTCTTTGTATTCTTTGATGGTTGTCCAGTTGTATTTTGACTGCATAATAAAATTATTTTTTGCGGGACAAATGTAGAATAAGCCATGCGATTAAGCAAAATTTAAAGCAGTCTATTCTGATTAAATTGTGTATTCAACGGGCATATTTTTGCATTTGGTGCTATTATTTTTAACTTTCAGGATAGATTTATCAATTTACCGCATAGATTTTTAAACAAATTTTTAAATGAAAAGACTCATTTTATTAGCCCTTTTAGGTTTTATTATTACGGCAACCAAGGCAGAGCAATTTGGGCTGAACCAAAAGTTGGAGGAGTATAAAAAACTAAAAAAAGCCTTTAAAAATGAAGCTGCAAGTGCCTTATTAAATGAGGGAATTGCTTTGGCAAAAGCAGAAGGCAATCGGCTTTTATTGGGGAAATTTATTTTGGCCAAGGCCGATCATTTATTATCCTTAAATGAAGTAGATTCCATTGATTATTTTTATGAAAAGGCAAGTGAGATATTTGAGAATATAGGTGAAAAATCGGATTGGATCAGGGCTAAAACAGGTTTATTAGAGTTGGCTAGAAGAACCAATCCTGGCAGTACAATGGACCAATATTTAAGTTTGCTAAAAGAAGCGCGCGAAATTGGGGATAATGAGGTTTATTATTTTGTGATGGATAAGTTAATTACCCTCAATTATGCCATGGAAAATTATGAAGATGCCATAGCCATGAACCATGAGTGTATACAATATTATAAGCGAATGAATGATTCTTTGGCGCTGGCAATTAAATTGAAAGGCTTGGGCAATTTATATTTTTCGAATCAGTTGGATTCAGCCATGGTGTATTTTAAGAAATCGTTGACCTATTTTGAAAAATTAAACTCCTACCAAAATATAGTTGGTACCAACCAATCTATTGGCTGGCTCTTATATAGAAAAGGCAATTATGAGGCGGCTTGGCCTTATTTAAAATTGGCAGATAGCATTAATATAGCCTATAATATTAAAGCTACGCAGTTACCTTTTGTTATGTCGCTGGTATTGTTTAAAAAAGGCAAAACAGACGAGGCCATACAAATGGCAAAGAAATCATACAATATGGCTCTAAAAGCGAAGCAATTGTTTATTTGCATCCAAAGTGCAGATGCCTTAACAGATTATTATAAATCGTTAAATGTAATAGATTCTGCCTTGCACTATAACGAGCTATCTAAAATGATTAACGACAGTATTAGGAGTCAGCGCGACTATAGAAATGCGGCCAAAATGCAGGCCAAGTTAGAGTTTGAGCGAGATGCCTTTCAAAAAGAATTGGTTCAAAAAGAAGAGATAAGGCGAGAGAAGCTGATACGAAACTTTTCTTTAGTAGGGTTAATTTTGGTAGTTATATTCTTAGGAATTGGATTAAGGGCGTATAAAAGTATTCAGAAAAAATCAGCTTTAATTGCCAAGCAGAATGATGAAAAATCCATCTTATTGAAAGAAATTCACCACCGGGTAAAAAACAATTTAAGTGTTGTTTCTGGCATTTTAGATTTACAGCAGCGTGGCATCAAAAATCCTGAGATACAAGATGTGTTTACCGATGCCAAATTGCGTATAAATAGCATGGTTTTGGTGCACCAAAATTTGTATGAACAGGAAGATTTTACCCAAATAGATACCCAAGATTATTTTCAAAATTTGGTGAATACTATTTATGATACATATAAAAATAGAGCCAAAGAAATTAGTGTATTGGTAAATTGTGCCGATGTTTCTATTAACATTGATACCCTAATTCCCTTGGCCTTAATTAGCAACGAGTTGCTAACCAATTCTTTCAAGTATGCTTTTGCAGATAGAGAGAAAGGTGAGATTAGTTTAAAGTTGAGTAAGGAAAATGAGGTGTTTCGTTTTGTATATTCTGATAATGGAGTGGGATTTTCTAAGGATACATCCGTTAAGCAGAAAAAAGGTTTAGGTTCTAGCCTAATTGCAGGTTTGTGTAAGCAATTACATGGGAATTTTGAACTAAATGATACAGGTGAAGGTGTTAAATATTCTTTTAGCTTTAAAGGAGTTGGAATAGATTAAAGTTAATATAACTTGTTTACTATTAAATTTTTCTACATTTTCGTTTACTTAAAAATGTTAAAAAAGTACTCGATTTGGCTTATTACTTTATAAGGATGAATGATTTAATTTTATTTATAACATGGACGCAATTAGAATATTAATTGTTGAAGACGAATTTATTATTGCTAGAAATCTGCAAGTAATTTTAGAAGATTTAGGTTATGAGCCCTACGAGCCAGTTGGGAGCAAGGTAGAGGCATTTACTGCTTTGGCAGAATTAGAAATAGACTTAGTAATTTTAGATATCAACCTTGCAGGAAAACAAGAGGGTATTGAAATAGGAAAACATATTAATGATAAACTGCATATCCCTTTTATTTATTTAACAAGTAACAGCGATAAAGCCACCATTGACCTCGCTAGAAGTACTCATCCAAAAACCTATTTAATTAAGCCTTTTTCATCTGAAGATATATATGCTGCCATTGAGATGGCTGTAGATAAAATAAATAATCAGCCTGCGATTCAATTAGCTCCCATTCATGGTTTGGCTGAACCTAGTCAGTTTCAATTAAACAGCTTTTTTATTAAAGTTGGAAGCAAGTATGTAAAGGTAAAAATTGAGGACATAACGCATATAAATGCCGATGGAAAAATGGTGGAAGTTAACACCCATGCCAAACAGAAATTGCATGTTAAAATGAGTTTAGAGCAAATGCAAAATCAGTTATATAAGTTTGGTTTTGTGAGGGTTCAACGCAGTTTTTTGGTAAACATAAACCATGTTTCGGCCATTAATAATGAAACCATTTACATTGAGCAAGAAGCCATACCCATTGGCAGGCAATATAAAGATGAATTGATGAAATACATTAAGGCGATTAATTAGGCTTAATGGTTTTTGACTGAATTTTGCTTTTCACTCCCATAAATAAGTAGTTCGTTCCAGATTTTAGTTTGCCCTCTTTTCAGTAGTTAATTTAGTAATTCAAATGGAGTTACTATGACAAATTTGTTTAACTTAAGATTGGGCTTTTTATCTATTAAAGTATTGCTGCTCTTGGGCGCATTTAATTTAGCAGGAGTAAGGTTTTTGTATGCGCAGCAGCCCGGCAATTCCTTGTTTTTAGATGGAACAAATGATTTTGTAATTTTACCCAGCACCTTAACTCAGGCTGTTTCGGGTGGAAATGCCATCACTGTAATGTACTGGTTTAGGGGCACCCGAGTACAATCGGCCCTAAGGTTTCAAAACGGAACTAATTTTATAATAGCTGGTCATGGGTCTGCCGGGAGTGAAAGACATGTATTATCTAACGATGGTGGAACCGCAGCTGGTTTGTCTGTAGGGGCTGCTGCCGTAGATGGCAGGTGGCACCATATTGCATTTACTTGGCAAAGAAATGCGGAAAATGGGTTTAAGAGTTATTTAGATGGGCAATTGATTGCCCAAAGAAATTCTGCTAATACCGCACTACCAAGTATAGGAAATGTAGTAGGGTATTTGGGCTGTTTTAATGGTACTTCAGAATTTTCTAATGGTAGTTTTGATGAAGTAAAAATATTTACTGTTTCTAGAACGCAAGCCGAATTGCAGGAGGATATGATAAGTTCTTTGAGCAGTAACCTGCCCAGTAATTTAGTTGCTTATTATAAATTTAATCAAGGAAATGCGGGTTTAAATAATGCTGGTATTAACACTTTGGTGGATGCTACAGCCAATAATTTTACGGGTACATTAACCAATTTTGCTCTGAATGGAGCGAGCAGTAATTGGGTTGAAAGTTATGCCTTGGTGGTGCCAAAATCATTGGAGCCAACACTAATTACCACCAGCAGTTTTACGGCAAACTGGGAATTGCCAGCAACGGGTGTAGTAGAAAATATGGTATTGGAAGTAGCTTCAAATCCTACTTTTACGCTTCCTGTAGTGGGGTCTCCATTTACACTTAGTGGCACTGCTACCTCAAGAAATATTACCGGACTACAATCTGGTACTTATTATTATCGTGTTAGGGCCAACAGAGCTTCTCAAAATGGATTAGGTGCTCATTCTGAAGTTAAGAGTGCACGTTTGTTATACTCCTCCCCAGGTAATGCCCTAAACTTTGATGGGAGTAATGATTATATAAGTATACCTCATAATACTACCGCTCACAATTCTAATAAAATTACGATTGAAGCATGGGTATTTTGGAGTCCAGTTAGTAGTACTGAAACAGATTTTATATGCAGCAAGGGCAGTAATGAAGTATTGGAAATTCATACTGGAGGATCATCAGGAGCCAATGGATTAAGATTTATTCCTAGGCCTGGCGTATATATAGATGTGGCCAATGCACTCATTCCAAACAAGTGGAATTTTATTGCTTTTATGGTTGACCCAAGTCAGGGTTTTGCCAAAACATATATCAATGGAATGGATAGACCATTTAAGTTAAGCGGTGGGAGTTTGAGCACAGCCTTGGTAACCAATACGGGGGTTTTAAACATTGGTAGGCGAACAGATAATACCAATTTTTTTAGAGGAGCAATAGATGAATTTAGAATTTTTAGTAACACCAGAACTGCCGCTGAAGTTTTACAAGATATGGCCACTAGTGTTCCTACTAATACTACCAATTTGGTTGCCTACTATGATTTCGACCATGGAATTGCTGCATCTAATAATGCATCAGCAACTACTTTGGCAGATTTAAGTAATCAAAATAATGCTGGTACACTAATAAACTTTGGATTAAATGGTTTAACCAGTAATTGGATAGAAAGTTATGCCATGGTTGCGCCAGTTTCTTTACCTGCAAGCAATATAACATCCACTACGTTTACCGCCAATTGGTTGGCTCCTGCGCAAGGCGTGGTAAATAATTATTTGATTGATGTTTCTCAATATGCCGACTTTTCGATTCCAATAAGTGGCTCTCCTTTTAGCGTTAATAGCAGTACTTTTACTAGGGCGATTTCTGGACTACAATCAAATACAAACTATTATTATAGAATTAGAGCAGATAGGGCAACATTAACCGGACAAGGAGGGGTTAGTATTACCAGGCAAGTTAGAACCATAAATGAATTAACACCGCCAGGAAATTGTTTAGCCTTTGACGGTACTGGAGATTATTTAGCGATACCTCATGCGTCTGGAATTAATAATCAGTTTGCTAACAATAGAATTACGGTAGAAACTTGGGCCTTCTTAAGATCTCATGCTACAGGCTCAGCCATGCCGGCTTTAGTTACCGAAGGATGGGATGGCAATGTAAAGTTTGCTATTTATCAGTTTCAGGGTAAGTTATATGCAGGTTTTCATACTAGTGGTTGGGTTCAGGCAGAGTTGGTTGAACCAATTCCTTTAAACAGATGGATTCATATAGCAGCTACTTACGACCAAGCTACCATTAAACTTTATATTAATGGGGAGTTATTGGCTACAAAAGCAACTACTCTAGTCTTACCAAATGGAAATGATGAATGGCGTATAGGAAGACGTTGGGATTATAATGAATGTATCAATGGGTTTTTAGATGAATTGCGTATTTACAATGAAGCCCTAACCGAGGCGCAGATTAGAGCCGATATGCAAGATACAACAGTGGCTTTACCTCAAAATTTGGTTGCCTATTATAACTTCGACCAAGGTGCGGCAGGCCAAACCAATAGTGGTATTACTTTGCTAACAGATAGAAGTAAAAATGAGTACAATGCCACCTTACATAGTTTTTCGCTAACTGGTTCAAACAGCAATTTTATTAGTAGCAGAGCCATGGTAGTGCCAGAATTAAAGCCAGCAGATAATATTGCGGCTGATGGATTTACGGCGAGCTGGACAGCCCCGATTATGGATAGGTTCAATGCCTATTTTTTAGATGTTTCTACTACAAATGATTTTACTGCACCTGTAAGTGGCTCACCTTTTAGAATAGATAAAGGAACATTGTCTTTAGCAGTTGCTAACCTAAAAAGTGGTTATTATAATTATAGGGTTAAGGCGGTAGATACAACTGCACCCAATGAAGCAGCAACTTCCTTGGCGCAAGTGGTTTTGGTGCCTTATGCTTTTTCGGGCAATGCGTTAAATTTTGATGGGGTGAATGATTTTGTGACTACTCCAATTAGTTTTAATAATCCCCAAACTTTCACTATTGAGGCTTGGTTTAGGACCACAAAAGCAAAAGGAGGTATTGTTGGATTTGGTAATAGTCAGTCTGGTTGGTCTACGCTGTTAGATAGATTTATTTATTTTAACAGTGATGGTAAATTATACTTTGGGGTTTATCCGGGAGGTTACCAAGTAATTGCTTCTAGCCGTTCTTATAATGATGGATTATACCATCATGTAGCCGCAACTTTATCTGGAGTAAACGGGATGAGATTATATGTAGATGGAGAATTGGTAGCATCAAACCCAGGAGTAAGGAGTGCCCAAGGTTACTCTGGATTTTGGAGAATAGGCGGGTTTGCCAATTGGTCTAATTCAGGAAGCTTTTTTGAAGGCAATATAGATGATGTTCGGATATGGAATATTGAAAGGACACCTGAGCAAATTAGGAATTTTTATAAAGAAAAAATTCAGGGTACAACAGCGGGATTATTATTTCATTACAATTTTGACCAGGGAGTTGATGCTGCAAACAACAGTACTACTAATTTTTTATGGGATAAATCATCCAATTTGAGAGATGGAATTTTATTCAATTTTGCCTTAAATGGCAATACCAGCAATTGGGTAGAAAGTTACGCCATGGTAGTGCCAGAGGCAGTATCGGCTACTCATATTGGTCTAGGTGCTTTTACCGCAAACTTTAAGAAAGTTACCAATGGCATTGCACATGAATATTTAATTGATGTATCTTCAACTGAAGATTTTGTGGGTATTGTGCAAGGTTCTCCTTTTACCGCAGGACCCAACGATACCTCGAAAGTGATAACTGGCTTGTTGGGCGGAAGACAGCACTTTAGGGTTAGAGCTAATAATACTGCCCATCCACTCCAAGGTGGGGCTTCAAATCAAATAGCAGTAGATATACCTTACACACCGCCTGGCAATGCCATTTCTTTTGATGGTATAAACGACCATGCGCGCAGTATAGGAACCACCGTTGGTAATTTTGGAACCAGCAATTTTACCGTTGAATATTGGATCAAAACAACAGATGCTGGCGCTTATCATATAACCAAACGTGGTGGATGTGGCGGTGGAAGCTTTTGGAGTTTAGGTCATGGTATAGTTGGTGCTACCACCAATCAAATGTATATAGAGTTAAATAATGGAGGTACCAATCCAGTGGTAATGACTCCCTTTTTACCTAGGCCTATTAATGATAATCGTTGGCACCATTTAGCCTTAGTAAGAGAGGGTGTTAAGCTATCTTTTTATTATGATGGTGAATTAGTAGAAAGTAAAAATGGCTCGGGTATAGCCAATCCAAGCAATGGCGGATATTTGTATTTAGGTGCTAGCTCTTGTAGTAATGTATTAGATGGTAGCTTAGATGAAATTAGGTTGTGGAACGTGGCCAGAAGCCAGGAGCAAATTTTTGCTGGCATGCGAAATATTGTTCCTGCAAATGCTTTAAACCTAGTGGCCTATTATGATATGGACCAAGGCGTAGGTGGTTTGCAAAATTACAAAGAAACCATTGTTAGGGATAGAACTTCTGGTCAACAAAATCTAAACTTATTTAACATGACTTTAGAGGCGCTTAATACAAATTGGACGCAGAGCTATGCCATGATAGTGCCTACCCAATTAGAGCCAACAGAGGTTACAACAAGCGGCTTTACCTTAAATTGGGAGGCTCCTTTAATTGGAGATGTAACAAATTATATGGTAGATGTTTCTTTGAGTCCAAATTTTACCGCTCCCATCAGTGGTTCGCCATTTAATGTTCCATTTGGAACCAATACATTGGAAGTAACTGGATTGGCGCCAAGTGTTTTTTATACCCGCGTTAGAGCTAATAAAAGCGGGTCGGTTTTAAGTGGAGAAGGTGCCCCTTCCAACATCAAAATATTGCGCTTAGAATATACACCTCCAGGTAATGCTTTAAACTTTGATGGCTCAAATGATTTTGGTGTAATAAATAAAAATGTTACTGGCGATTTTACAATTGAGTATTGGGTTAAAACTAATCAAACGGGTCCTAATGCTACACATTTTTACCAAGCAAGAGGCATTGTAGATAATGAGTGTGGAAATAGCAATGATTTTGGAACGGCTTTAATTGGAGATAAGTTAGCTTTTGGGGTAGGAGAAAAAACAATACTATCTAATTCCATTATCAATACAGGCAAATGGTACCATGTAGCTGTAACAAGGCAGCAGTCGAATGGACAAATGCGCTTATACATAAATGGTCAATTAGAAAAAACAGATAATACCCATACCGGTGCTTTAAATTGCAGTGGTCAAATAACTTTGGGTGCAACCAATAATGCCAGAGGTAGTTTT
>JAUYMZ010000128.1 GCA_030699355.1 Bacteroidota bacterium
CCAATTTTTGTCACTTTTTTTAAGCCACCACACTTGCCCAAAAACAAGGCTGCTTTTGGATGTACGGCGCTCAACAAATCCATACAAGTAGCAGCCATAGCGCTGCCCATGCCAAAATTGATGATGGTAATATTTTCGGCAGTTGCTGTTTGCATGGGCTTATCTCTGCCCATTACTTCCACATCAAAACGCTTGGCAAATAAATCTACATACAATATAAAATTGGTGAGCAAAATATACTCACCAAATTCTTCTAAAGGCCTACCCGTGTACCTAGGCAACCAATCTCTTACAATTTCTTCTTTCGTTTTCATTGCAGCAATATATGTTTTTTTGGTCTGAACCTACAACTATTCGCCGCCTTTCATTCCCTTAAACATGCCACTCATTAAATCGGCAAATTCGAATCCTTTTACAAGCGGACTCCTGCTTAACTGACTAAACTCTGCTAAGCCATGTAAAACCAACTCCATTAAAATAAGCTTATCGGCCTCCGATTCTTTTGGATATTTAGCCTTCACCAAATCGCCCAAACCCTCTACCGTGAGTAGGGTATTTAAATAATGATCATCTTTACTTAGGTTCAAGGCACTTACTGTATAGCCATCGTTAAACCAATTTAAGATAGTGGCGTAAGGGTTTGGCTGTTTCGATTTTTTCGCCTTTTCAGGGTCGCTAAACTTTTCTAAGAATAGAGTACGAATGGCTTTTCCAATAAGGTTTTGAGCCACATTTTGGGCACCTTCTAATTCGCCTTCGTACACCAATTCTACCTTACCTGTAATGCTGGGCAATACCCCAAACAAATCGCTAATTCTGGCTTGTGTTTTGGCATCATGGCACAACAACATTCTGCGCTCGGCGGTGCTGTATAAATTTTCGAGGGCACTAATGGTTAAACGCGCCGACACCCCACTTTTTTGGTCTACCCAGTCACTGTTGCGCGCTTCCATGGCAATGTGTTCAATTAAATCGAGCAATAAATCTGATACACCAATGGCTGTTTTTTGCGCGCTACTAATGTTTGCTTCTTGCGTGGTTACCTTTTTAGCCAAAGCAATTGTTTTAGGATAATGCGTTAAAATCTGGCTATCTATCCTATCTTTTAAAGGCGTAACAATACTACCTCTGTTGGTATAATCTTCGGGGTTTGCCGTAAAAATAAATTGCACATCTAGCGGTAAGCGCAGTTTAAAACCACGTATTTGCAAATCGCCTTCTTGCAAAATATTAAACAAGGATACCTGAATACGCGCTTGCAAATCGGGCAATTCATTAAGCACAAACAAACAACGATTACTGCGTGGAATAATGCCATAATGAATTACGCGCTCATCGTTGTAATGCAATTTTAGTGAGGCAGCCTTAATGGGGTCTATATCCCCAATTAAATCGGCCACAGAAACATCTGGCGTAGCTAGTTTTTCGGTATATCGCTCGTTTCGGTTCAGCCAAGAGATGGGTGTTTTATCTCCCTTTTCTGCAATTAAATCTAAGGCAAACCTGCTTATGGGTTGCAGCGGATCGTCGTTTATTTCGCTACCTGCCACAACAGGAATTTCTTCATCTAAGAGGTTTACCATTAAACGGGCAATGCGCGTTTTTGCTTGTCCGCGTAAACCCAACAAAATAATATTATGTTGCGATAAGATAGCAGTTTGTATTTGAGGCAAAACGGTATCATCATAGCCCTGTATACCTTCAAAAGGATTATTTCCTTGTTGGAGCGCAACAATGAGGTTATCGCGCATCTCTGTTTTAACTGTTTTAGAGACATATCCGGCAGCTTTAAGCTGACCCAAATTTGTTATTTTTTTAGTATTTTTCATTCAATTAACGAAGCTTCTTTTTTCTATTTTTCTCAAAATCCTCGAACACAAAATCGCCTAAACCGTTGAGGTTACTGTAATAGGCTTTGCCCTTATTTGTTTCGGTAAACTCTTGCACAAACTGCTGCAAATAAGGGTCGCTGGCAATCATAAAAGTGGTTATAGGTATATTTAAACGCCGGGCTTGTGCGGCCATGTTTAGGGTTTTATTAATAACCCTTCTATCTAATCCAAAGCTATTTTGATAGTAGCCATTCCCTTCTTTTAAACAAGTAGGTTTGCCATCTGTAATCATAAAAATTTGCTTGTTGGGATTTCTCTTTTTGCGTAAAATATCTAAGGCCAATTCTAATCCCGCGTAGGTGTTGGTATGGTACGGACCAACCTGTAAATAGGGCAAATCTTTCACCTCAATAGGCCAAGCATCATTGCCAAAAACAATAATATCTAAAGTATCTTTTGGGTATCGCGTTTTAATAAGTTCTGCGAGTGCCATCGCTACCTTTTTAGCGGGCGTAATGCGGTCTTCGCCATACAATATCATGCTATGCGAAATATCAATCATAAGCACGGTAGAGGTTTGCGTTTTATAGTCGCGCTCTCTTACAGCCAAATCATCTTCGGTTAATTTAAACTCTCCAATGCCATGGTTAATTTGTGCATTTAGAATGCTTGTATGTAAGTCTATCTGATCCAAAGAATCGCCGAAAGTATAAGACCGAACATCGCTATTTTGCTCATCACCCATTCCGCTTTTTGGCATGGTATGATTACCCTTTGGACCCTTTTTTAACTTGCCAAAAACTTCCTCCAAGCTATTTTTCCGGATGCTTTGATTGGTTTTGGCTGTGGGTGAAAATTGGGCGTCGGCAGGATTTTCTTGAATATAACCTTTGTCTTTTAAATCTTGAATAAAGTTGCCCATGCCATAGGCGTTGTTGGTTAAATGGTGCTGAGAATCGAGTTGGTTCAGCCAATCTAATGCCTCTGCCACATCGCCGTTGGTATATTGCAACAACTGCAAAAACAAATGCAGCAATTGCTCAAAACCCTTTTCCTCTGCTGGCTTGGGAATGTATTTAGAAAATTTATGTCCAATCATACGTGTAAAGATTTAAACTTAGAAGCATAAAAATAGTTTTTTTTCATGAAAATATAACCTGCTACAACAATAATGTAGTTATTTTCGCAGCATGAAAGTAAAGTTATTTATTCTATTAAACATCCTATTTTTGTTTAATGCCGAGGCACAAGTAAGCAAAAAGATTTGTGTTGCCTTCTATAACCAAGAAAATTTATTCGATACACTCGATACACCCAACAAAGACGATGCAGAGTTTTTACCTAACGGAACCTACCAATGGAATTCAGAAAAATATTTGAACAAACTGCGCAATATGAGTGAGGTAATTGCGGCCATAAATGCTGGTAAGGGTCCAGATTTTTTGGGCTTATGCGAAGTTGAAAATGACATAGCTGTAAACGGATTGGTTCAAACATTGGCTCAAAAAAAGCTAAACTACCAAATGATTTGGTTTGATAGTAAAGATGAGCGCGGCATAGACAATGCTTTAATTTACAAAAAAGAGCAGGTAAAAAAAGCAAGCGGATTTATATTCGATATAAATCCAGATAGCCTAGGCGGCAGCATTACCCGAGGCATTTTATTGGCAGATTTTACCTTACAAAACAACAGCAGATTGGTAATTTTAGTAAACCATTGGCCTAGCAGAAGAGGTGGCGAAGCAGAAAGTGAAGCCAAAAGAATATTTGTAGCCAAACGCGTAAAAGAAATTAGTGATAGCCTGCAAAAGAAAGACCCAAAAGTACATTTATTGTTAATGGGCGATTTTAATGATTATCCAACGAATGCAAGTATTACCCAATATTTACAAGCTAAAGAAAGCATAAAAGAAACAGGCAAAAACCAATTTTATAATCCCATGTTTGCTTTATTAAAAGAAGGAAAAGGTTCTTACAAACACAAAGGCGAATGGAACTTTTTAGACCAATTAATGCTGAACCAAAACTTGGTGAGCGGCAAAAGTAATTTAACTTATGAGCCTCAATCTGCCAATGTATTTAAAGAAGAGTGGATGCTAGAAACAGAAGAAAAATACAAGGGAAACCCAAAGCGTACTTTTGGAGGCAAAAAATACCTTAACGGTTATAGCGATCACTTACCTGTTTACTTATATTTGATACTAAAATAAGCGTGATAATACCCGAAGTAATAAGCAATGAGGCCGGATTAAAAACTTTATTTAGGGCCGATATCAACGAAACTTACCACAGCATTCATGGAGCTGCTGCCGAGAGTTTGCATGTTTTTATAGAAGCAGGTTTGCAACATTGGATATCTCAAAATAAAAGTCAACAAGTTCAAATTTTAGAGGTTGGTTTTGGCACAGGGTTAAACGCCATGTTAAGTCTTATAAGTGCACAAGATTTACAAATAAAAATAAACTACTGCGCATACGAAACCATTCCACTGCCCTTTGCGCTTGTAAATAGTTTAAACTATGCGGTAAACTGGCCTTCTTCTTTTAATAATTTATTTGAAGAGATGCATGCCAACAACTGGAATCAATGGCAACATTTAACCCCTCATTTTAGCTTGTTAAAATTACAAGAAAGCATTCTTTTGGCTGAACCTAAGCAGACTTTTGATTTGATTTATTTTGATGCATTTGCTCCAGATAAACAAAGCGAGTTGTGGACGATAGACTTGTTTAAAAAACTATATTCTTGTTTAAATCCAGGTGGTGTTTTGGTGAGTTATACCGCAAAAGGGCAGGTAAGAAGAAACTTACTTGAGGCAGGCTTTAGGGTAGAAAGAATAGCTGGTCCGCCACGTAAACGCCATATGGTAAGAGCAAGCAAATTACCCAAACCATGAACAAACACGTAGATTATTTAATTATTGGCGGAGGTATTGCTGGCTTAATGATGGCCTATCAATTAGAAAAAAATGGATTATCCTTTCTATTAATTGATGAAGGTAAAAATAGCAGTAGCAGCAAAGTAGCGGCTGGGATGTTTAATCCCATTAGCGGAAAACGCATGACGGTAAATTGGCGCGCCGATGAACTTTTAGAAACATTGCACGCCTCTTTTGTAGATTTTGAAAAACTATTAAATAAAAACTATTTGGTTCAGGCGGATATATTGCAAGCTTTTGGCAATGTAAAAGAATCTAATGATTTTTTTGTGCAGTTAGAAAAGGCTCAGTTTAATAAATACATCGAAATAGACCCTGCGAAACAAGATGCCCTAAACGATGAATTTGGCAGCTTTGGTGTGAAAGGAAGTGGATGGGTAAAAACCAGCGAGTGGATAGCAGATTACCAAGCTTATTTGCTTAAAAACAATAAACTTATTTATAGAACAACCAATTGGGATGAGCTAAAACGCAAAGGCGAACAATGGCTTTGGAGGGAAAAAGTTTTTAATAAAGTGGTAAGCTGCGAGGGCTTTCAAGTAAATCAAAATCCTTATTTTGATTGGCTGCCATTTAAGTTGTGTAAAGGACAAGTTTTACATATTTTATGCAAAGGATTAAACCCACATGTTATTCTAAAAAAGGGCGTTTATTTGGTGCATCAATTTGAGGATGTATACAAAGTAGGTGCCACTTATGAATGGGATTTTGAAGATGAACAGGCCAATGAAACTGGACAAGAAATGTTGCTTCAAAAACTTTCTAAGCTTTTGGTTCTGCCCTTTGAGGTTGTACACAGGGAAGCTGGCATAAGACCTACCACCCGAGATAGGGCTGCTATTTTGGGCGAGCACCCACATTTAAAAAACCTATATTGTTTCAATGGTTTAGGCACCAAAGGAATGTTGCAAGCGCCTTTTTTATCGGCCCATTTGCTTGCGCACATCGAAACAAAAAGCGATTTATTAAAAGAAGTAAACATTCAAAGGTTTAAAGAATTCTATACAAATAGTCACCCTTTAGAAACGGTGTAAAAAAAACGGACCTACAAGATACCATTTCATTTAAATTGCCCTATGGAATGGAGCATAGAAAAACTTAGGCTGAACCTAAAGTATACTTGGAAAATTTCGAGGAATAGCAGCGCATACAAAGAAAATTTTGTGGTTAGGTGTAAGCTAAACGGTTATGTTGGCATGGGAGAAATAGCGCCAAATATTAGGTACAATGAAACAGCAGAAAATATTGAAAGCTACTTTGAAAGTATTCACCAAGAGCTGCAAAATTTAAACATTGATTACACAGAGGTTTTGAATTTTTTGCATACAAAAAACATACCCAATGCGCTAAAATTTGGCTTAAGTGCTGCCTTTACACATGCATTTTGTTTGAACCAAAACATAGATTTACACAAGCATTTAGGCATTACCAAACCTACGGAAGTGGCTAGCTGTTATACCTTACCTATAATGGACTTGGCAGACATAAAATCTTTTTACCAAACCCATCATTTGCATCGGTTCAAGCAGATAAAAATAAAAGTAGACAATGCCGCAGGATTAGATTTAATTAAGGAAGTACAATCTTTGGGGGCCAATCAAATAATGATTGATGCCAATGAGGCCTGGAAAGATGTGGAGGAATTGATACCGTTTACAGAATCTATTCAGAGCCTTCCTGTTTTGTTTGTTGAACAGCCTATGCCTGCTAGTTTTATTGATGAATATAAACACCTTAAAAAACATAGTAAATTACCCATAATGGCAGATGAGAGCGTGTTGGCTGAACCCAATTTTGATGAAATTGAACAGCAGTTTCATGGGGTAAATATGAAGCTGATGAAAGCAGGTTCTTATCAAAATGGCATTCGTATTTTGCAGGAGGCCAAACGTAGAAATATGATTTGTATGATTGGTTGTATGATAGAGACAACTTTGGGTATAAAAAGTGCGTGGGACTTATGTTCTTTAGCTGATTATGTCGATTTAGATGGTTGCCTTATTGTAGATAATGAACCCTATCATTTATTACATGAAGAAGGTGGTACTTTTTATGAAGTGACCAAGTGAGTAAAGAGTAATTTCGGTAAAGGTGACTTTTTGTTTTAGGGAGATTTTTGTTTAAGGTTTAAGGTTTAATCGTTTATGCGTTTAATCGTTTATGCGTTTATGCGTTTATGCGTTTAATCGTTTATGCGTTTGATGGTTTGTTGGTTTGTTGGTTTGTTGGTTTGTTGGTTTGTTGGTTTGTTGGTTTGTTGGTTTGATGGTTTGTTGGCTTGGCAATGGTTTGGCAATGGTTTGAACCAAACTGTTTCTATAAAAAGGGGCGTTAGCCCTGACATCTCAGTAGCATAAAATGTAAGTCAACATTAACAAGAGGGGCGCTAGCCCTGACATCTTGTAACACTCGAATTTTTCATTGAAGAAATTAATATGCGCAACAATTAGATGTCAGGGCTAACGCCCCTTTTTGAATGGAGGCGGTGTTCCGTTTAGCTACTGAGATATCAGGGCTAACGCCCCTATAACAATGGGAAATTAAAAAAATGTCGAACACTGAACACCGAATGTTGAATTTCGAAGGAACAAAAGCCAGCTGCCAGAAGCCAGAGGCCTTTGTTAACCGAAGCTTTAGCGTAGGATACCAGAAGCAAAAAATTTCGAAGGAAC
>JAUYMZ010000150.1 GCA_030699355.1 Bacteroidota bacterium
AGGCAGCGAAGCTGCCTCCAAGCCCCCTGCCTTTTAGCTCTAAAATATTGTCATCCAGAGTGTAACGAAGGATCTCTTTATTTGTAATAAGGTTTTTCCGGACAGCAGTGATTATGAAATATGAATTATGAATGGGGGAGATTTGGAATGAAATACCTATATTCGATTTTCGAAATATTCACTAAATATCTTTAGCTATGAAAAACCTACTTAAATTAGTTGTATTTATTTTTGTTGCGGGTTATTTAAATTTGGGTAAAGCGCAGTATTGCGAATTTGATACCTTGAGTGGTTTTAGACAAATGTGCATTGATGGGTTGGTTCAGCAATTATAACTAAATACTAATTATGTTTAAAAAGCTCACTTTTAAAATCGCTCTATTTTTCATTCTTTCCAGTTTAGGTATTTCTTATGGAAAAGGGCAAGTTGATAGTGCTTTTAAGGTTTCAGAGGAGGAAAAGAAAAACTATTTTTATGAAGGCTTGAATTATGGGAGCCAAGGTAATTTTAATCCAATTTCGTTGGTCTTAAATAGGGGTTTTGAAATGCTTAGAATTGTTAAGTATGATTTAGTTTACGATCCATTTAACTACAATTATAGATTTTATAATGTATTTGAAAATTTAAGTAATCCAATTAAAAATATAAGAACCTATGGCACAAAAGACTTTTTTTTAGAACAGGTAATTCCATTTGGTAACTTAAAAAAGCCTTTTTGGTACCCAAATTATACCTTGCATTTAGTTGGTGGTGGAATTTCTTATACCATGTTAAAAGAATATTTTATTGCCCATCAGGTTAAGGCTCCAGGTTATTTAGCTGGTGCTACTGTTATTTTGGCTGGTTTAATTAATGAAGGAATTGAAGAGCGAGAAAGAGGTTCTGGTTTTATTTTAAATGTAGACCTCATTGCAGATGTATTGATTTTTGATTTGGGCGGAATATTATTGTTTCAATCAAAAAAGGTAAATAAATTTTTTAGTGAAAAATTAAATATGAGAGATTGGTCGAGACAGCCAATGTTTCTTTTACCAGGAACTTATATGGGTAATTGTGGGCAGTTTTTTTCTATTAAGGTTAAATTGCCTGGCACCAAAACTTGGTATGCTTTTTCTTTAATGGGTTTGGGTGGTTTAGTTGGTGTTTCTAAAAAACTTGCTAATGGATATGCCTATAGCATTGGGTTTGGACAAGGACCTAAAAGGAAAGATAAGGAATTATTTGGCTTGCCAATAGACATTAGCTTAGTGCCTATGGCAGGTATTTATCTTGATAAGAATAATTCTGTTTTAGCCTCACTAGAACTCAGTAATACTACAAATGATAGGTACCATAATTATTTTGCTGAACTTAACATTTACCCTGGATTAATTCATATTGGTAAAAAGTTTAGTCCCGGAATTTGGTCGGCTGTTACCAAACAAAAAGAATTTATAATTGGCCTAAACTGCAATTATTCTTTTGGCATTGGATTAGGACGAAGACCTTTTTAAATAATACAGTTTACCCACAAAAAAAGCCCCGAAGTTTTCGGAGCTTTTTTTGCTTATTTATAAAAATTTGCCAGCTGCCAGAAGCTAGTTGCCAGCCGCCCTCTTAAAGAACGTTAATCTCTTTTAGCACTACATTCATAGCTCTTACAGCATCTGCACTCTTGTTAAAAGTAGCTTGCTCATAGGCAGTTAAGTTGTAATCTACGATGGTTTCCCAACCATTTTTGCCAATGGTAACAGGTACACCTAAGCAGATATCGCTCTGACCATATTCGCCTTCTAACGAAACGCAGCAAGGCATTACACGCTTTTGGTCGCGAACGATGCTTTCTACCAATAAAGCAGAAGCAGCACCTGGCGCGTACCAAGCAGAAGTGCCTAATAATTTGGTTAAAGTAGCACCACCCACCATGGTTGCATCCGAAATTTCTTTTAATTGCTCTGCGCTTAATTTGCTGGAAACAGGTACACCATTTAAAGTAGCTAAACGGGTTAAAGGAATCATAGTGGTATCACCATGACCACCAATAACAGTGCCTTGGATATCGGCAGTTGGTTGGTTCAGGGCTAAACCTAAATAACCTTTAAAACGAGCGCTATCTAATAAACCACCCATACCAATGATACGATTTTTTGGAAGTCCTGTAGCTTTTAATGCTAAATAAGTCATGGTATCCATAGGGTTAGAAACAACCACGATGATGGCATTAGGCGAATGTTTTAATACATTTTCAGAAACTGTTTTTACAATATTGGCATTGGTTCCAATGAGTTCTTCGCGCGTCATGCCGGGTTTACGCGGAATGCCCGAAGTAATTACTACTACATCCGAACCAGCGGTTTTGCTATAATCGTTAGTAGTACCAATAACACGGGTTTTCATGCCCAATAAAGAAGTAGTTTGATAAATATCAAGTGCTTTACCTTCGGCAAATCCTTCTTTTACATCTAATAAAACTACCTCATCGGCCAATTCGCGGTAAGCAATAACATCGGCAGTGGTTGCGCCAACGGCACCCGCACCAATTACAGAAACTTTAGTCATGGTATCTTAATTTTTAAGTTTTTAAATTTTTAAATTCCGGCAAAAGTAAGCAGTATAAGTGCTACTTCAAAGCATTTTCTATGGCTTCTTTTACTTGCTGATTGGTGAAAGGTTTGCTAATAAAACCATAGCTGTTGGCTTTGGCCACTCTGCTAAAGGTTTCGCCATCTTTGTGATGACCAGAGGTAAAAATCACCTTCGATTTACCATCCATGAGGGCAGAGGTATCTATGCCATCTAATTTGCCTTCTAGGCCAATGTCCATAAGTACAATTTCGAATGAAACCGTTTTAGATAAATTTAAAGCATCTAATCCGTTGCTTACATGTGAAATGTTTTGATAGCCAATGTTTTCAAGGATTCTTTTGAGAGATTCAAGACTCATTGCATCATCTTCAACAATTAAAATAGTGGTTGTTTTCATGAATTTTAGTGGGGGTTGGTTTAAGTGTTCAAAGATGTTAAAAATAAATCAAAACTTGAATGAAAGTTTCTATAAAATGTATAAAAATTTACCTAATGGAGGTAAATTGAAAATGCTTTGTAGAATCTTGCCTTAATTTTTTACATTTGCCTTGGTTCAAACCGAAAAAATATGTTAGATAAATTTGGTATTGCAAAGCGCATTGCGCAGGAGTTGAAAGACGGATATTATGTAAATTTAGGTATTGGAATACCCACTTTGGTGGCCAACTATGTGCCTACTGGTATGGAAGTAATTCTGCAATCTGAAAACGGATTGTTGGGTATTGGTCCGTTTCCATTCCCAGAAGAGGTAGATGCAGATTTAATTAATGCGGGCAAGCAAACGGTTACTACCACCAAGGGTTCTAGCTTTTTTGATTCTGCCATGAGCTTCGGAATGATCCGTAGCGGTAGGGTAGACCTTACCGTTTTGGGTGCCATGGAAGTGGCAGATAATGGCGATATTGCCAACTGGAAAATTCCAGGAAAAATGGTAAAAGGTATGGGCGGTGCCATGGATTTAGTGGCTTCGGCTAAAAATATTATTGTGGCCATGCAGCATGTAAATAAGGCAGGAGAATCTAAATTATTGAGCCAATGTACTTTGCCCATTACAGGTCTAGGTTGTGTTAAAAAGGTAGTTACAGAATTGGGTGTTTTTGATATTGGTAATGAGGGTTTTGTTTTATTGGAGCGCGCTCCCGGTGTTTCGGTAGATTATATCAAAGAAAAAACCATTGGCCGTTTAGTGGTTTCTGGAGAAATACCAGAAATGGTGCTGTAATTTTTTGGTCTGAACCAATACTTGTAACAAGGGCTTCGCGTTGAATATGGAATACAGTGCAAAAGATATTTTATTGGGTATTGTTGAAACCAAAATGCCATATGGAAAATATAAGGGTACTTTGTTGATGCATATTCCCGTTCATTACCTAGAATGGATTCAACGCAATGGTTTTCCGAAGGGTAAATTGGGTCAGCAATTAGAAACTTTATATGAAATTAGGTTAAATGGTTTGGAACATTTGCTTGAGCCTCTGAAAAATAAGGTTTAAGCAGATTTTAATATGATAAAATTTCTGGCACAAACTTTGTTTTTTGGCTAAATAAATTAAATTCGCCACGTGATGAGAATAATCTTAATAGTACTTGCGGTCATCTGTTTTTCTGATATGGAGGCTTTTGCCCAAAAAAGGGT
>JAUYMZ010000152.1 GCA_030699355.1 Bacteroidota bacterium
GACCCATGGGTCAAAACCTTGGTTTAGGAATAAATCATACATTCTTATTTGCCGATTTTACGACATTTTTACTTGCCGAAAATGATGCATTTTTACTTGCCGATTTTACGACATTTTTATTTTCCGGTTACAACTGCATAAAAACTACCCATAGAATGTAACGAAATTTCTTCCATTTTTACATCTTTAGATTCTATGGATAATCCGTATGCAAGTGTATAGAAATAAAGCTCTTCCTTAGAATTTTCTGATAAGGCACCTTTTAGTAAATATAGCCGTATTAAAATTTCCTTTTTTAAATCACTTTGTTGCCAACTTTGAATACCTAAATCAATATATTTTTTAGCTTTTTTTATGTCTTTTAAGGATAAAAATATTTTAGCAAATAAATAGTATAATTTAGGTTTTATATTGGGTGATTTACATTTATCTTTTTCAATAATTTGGTTCGCAAGAATGGCACAGGAAAGCGCCTTTTTATAATCGCTTTTGATTTTATAATATTCTGCCGATATATATAGTAAATCTATTGATTTGCAAAATTCTCCATGCAATTGGTATATATAAAGTAATGTATCCGTATGAGGCTCTGAAATTAAAACTTGTTTCTCTTTTTCCTCTTGTAAAACATTATATATACTGTCTGCCCAATGTGTAGCATTTTTAGATTGTATGGCGTTTAATAGCAAATTTAACAACAAGAAAAGCATATATCTTTTTACTTTCATCTTAATTATCTTTCCTTGTTTATTGGCATTTTGTAATATTAATAGTTGCTATTTTGGGTCATTTATCATGGTTTTGTGCCTATTGTAGTTTTAGTAAATTTCCATTTTTGACTATTACCTTTTCCTTTTGGTTTTGGTTTAAAGGTTCCGTCCAAATAGATACCTTGGTTGTTTATAATTTCTACAGCATTTAAATCTCCCGATATATTTAATGTGTATGCAGTATCTGCGCTTGCCAAACAAGTTGGGGTTTCATCTTCTAAGTAATTAGCATTCATAAAAATACCACTAGCAGAGGCAAGTGTACCGTTACTAAGTCCGTCTAATATCTGCCATCTTTGTTTGTCGTCTTGTATGTTTTGGCTATCCAATATGGCTGAACTTAAAACAAGTTCATCGCCTACATTTTCTGCTGTTAAAAATCGTTCATCGCCATCATCGTAAACGAATGATATGCTGTAAAATGTTCCTACTTCTAATGTCATGTTTTTGTAATTAATTAAAGTCAAACTTATAGCTATTTGTTTTTGAGTACAAACCAAATTCTTGTTGGTTCAAACCAATTACTAAATATTTATTGCGTTTAATTACACTTGAAAGTTGATTTAATCTATTTAATAGGTATTATATTCGCAAACATGAGTTCATTAAAAGAAGACGCATTAAAATACCATAGTAAAGGAAGGCCCGGCAAAATTGCCGTTGTGCCTACTAAACCCACCAATACTAAACGCGATTTAAGTTTGGCTTATTCGCCAGGTGTGGCTGAGCCATGTATTGCCATTGCAGAAAATAAAGAAGATGTATATAAGTACACCGCCAAGGGAAATTTAGTAGCGGTTATTAGTAATGGAACTGCCGTTTTAGGATTGGGAGATATTGGTCCGGAAGCCTCTAAACCTGTGATGGAAGGCAAGGGCGTATTGTTTAAAATATTTGCCGATATTGATGTTTTTGATATCGAAATTGACACCAAAGACACCGAGGCATTTATACAGACAGTGAAAAATATTGCGGTTACTTTTGGCGGAATTAACCTAGAAGATATCAAATCTCCTGAGTGTTTTGAAATTGAGCGAAGGTTAAAAGAAGAGCTAGATATTCCTATTATGCACGACGATCAGCATGGCACAGCTATTATTACGGGAGCGGCTTTGTTGAATGCCTTAGAATTGGTAAATAAAAAGATTGAAGAGGTTAAGGTTGTATACAATGGTGCCGGTGCCAGCGCTATTTCTTGCGCCCGTATTATGATGGCGCTGGGTGTTAAAAAAGAAAATTTGGTAATGTGCGATAGCAAGGGTGTTATTAGAACCGATAACCCTGATTTGGATGATATCAAAAAGCCATTTGCCACCGATAGAAACCTGCATAATCTGGCCGAAGCTTTACAAAATGCAGACGTTTTTGTAGGTCTTTCTAAAGCGGATGTAGTTAGTCAGGATATGCTCCGTAGCATGAACAAAGATTGTATAGTTTTTGCTTTAGCCAATCCAAATCCAGAAATATCATTTGAATTGGCCACCGCCTCTAGGCCAGATATTATTTTAGCAACGGGTAGAAGCGATTATCCTAACCAGGTTAATAATGTATTAGGGTTTCCTTATATATTTAGAGGTGCCTTAGATGTTAGAGCAAGTAAAATTACCGAAGAAATGAAGTTAGCGGCTGTATATGCCTTGGCTAAACTTACTAAAGAACCTGTACCCGAAATTGTAAACTTAGCCTACAACGAATCTAATGTGAATTTTGGCAGAAATTATATTATACCAAAGCCAATTGACCCGCGACTCATTACTACCGTATCTCCGGCAGTTGCCAGAGCAGCCATGGAGTGTGGTGTGGCAAAAAATCCTATAAAAGATTGGGATAAATACCACAACGAACTCTTAAATAGACTTGGCAAAGAAAGTAACTTCATTAGAGCTATTACAGACAAGGCCAAGCAAGACCCAAAACGTGTTGTTTTTTCTGAAGCAGATAATTTGAAAATTCTACGCGCCGCACGTATTGTTAAAGATGAGGGAATTGCTATTCCGATTTTATTGGGTAACCGCCAAAAAATTGAACAAATGATTGCTTCCGAGCAAATTAATTTAGAGGGTGTGCGCATTATAGACCCTTTAGAGGAAGAGCATAAACGCAATGCATACGCCGAAGTGTATTACCGCAAAAGGCAACGTAAAGGCATGAGTTTACATGAGGCCAAAAAAATTATGCGTGATAGAAATTATTACGCGCCCATGATGGTTGAAATGGGAGAGGCAGATGCTTTAATTAGTGGCTTAACCAAAAATTACCCTACTACCATTCGTCCATCTTTGCAAATTTTAGGCAAAGAGGAGGGCGCTCAGGTGGTAGCAGGTATGTATATTATGCTTACTAAAAAAGGGACTTTGTTTTTTGCAGATTGCAGTGTAAACCAAGATCCAAGCGAAAAGGAATTGTTTGATATTACTTGTTTGGCCCACGACGCAGTAAAGAAATTTAATATCAACCCACGCATTGCCTTATTGAGTTATAGTAATTTTGGGTCAGCCAAAGGGTTAGTGCCTAATAAGATGGCTAAGGTAAGAAATATGCTAAAGGCTGCTCATCCAAATATGATTGTAGATGGAGATATACAGGCTAATATTGCGCTGAACCAAAAACTGTTGCGCGAAAATTTCCCTTTCAGTGAATTAAACGGAGATCAGGTGAATACTTTCGTTTTCCCATCCTTATCATCTGGAAATATTGCTTACAAAATGATGCAAGAATTGGGTGCGGCCGAAGCTATTGGTCCGGTTTTACTTGGATTAAAAAAGTCGGCTCACATCTTACAATTAGGTAGCTCTGTGCGTGAAATTGTAAACATGGTAACCATTGCCGTAGTTGATGCGCAGAGTAAAGAATAAGGTTTTTATTGTTTCATTATTTTGCGCACCCAAATGCCTTTTTCGGTGCGTACAGAAACAAGCATAATCTTAGAACTATTCACTTCTGGAACTATTTGGTAAGTATTATCTGTAGAAGCGTTGATATTGGCTGCTATTATTTTGCCATCTAGGCCTGTTAAAACAATTTGATTAACGGGCAATTGGGAACTAAGCATCCAAGTATTATCAGCTCCTTGCGAAATTGAAATGGTTTCCAATTCCTTTGATTTAGCTATAAAGTTTGCCTGTGATGATAAGATAATCGAATCTGTGTATACTTTATCTCCTCTTGTGTTTTCATCGTTATTTGCCATAACGCCCGCAGCATAAAAGGTAATCGAATTTTTAGTAGGGTTACTTGGCGCTTTCCATTTAAATTTCCAAGTTTTTAGGGTATTTCCGCTATTGCCAAATTGAGTATGGGTTACATAATCGGAAACTTGTATGCTAGAATCTCCATCCGATAAAAATGTTCCGGCATTTTCAAATTCAATTCCGTTGTAGCGGGCATTTAAGGCAAAGCCAAATTTGTTGATTCCAGGATGGCCGCTGATAACTTCTATTTCGTAAATAGAGTCTGGTGTAAAGCTCCCATTTTTATTATCACCATTTATCCAGATATTAATGGAGCCCAAATTGTCTGGATTGATGGTTCCGATATGGCAAGAAGCACAGGTTCCTTCGCCGGGCGCTCCCGTTAAATTAAAGCCCAAATTTGAGCTAGCATTTAAAGTGTAAATGCATGTTAGCAATAAGCTAAGGGCAAAAAATATCCCTGTAATCTTTTTCATTACAGGGATAGACTGAATATTTAATAAAATGGTTGCTTGAACCTATTTTAAGGTACGCTTTACTTCAATTTCTTCGTAGGCTTCTACATAGTCGCCTTCTCTTAAATCATTGTAATTATGAATGGTTAAACCGCAATCAAAACCTTGTGCTACTTCTTTGGCATCGTCTTTAAAGCGTTTTAGTGAAGATAAAGCTCCAGCAAACACTACCACACCATCGCGAATTAAGCGGATTTTTGCATTTCTAACCAATTTACCATCGGTAACCATACAACCTGCAACGGTACCCACTTTGGTAATTTTAAACACCTCTCTAATTTGGGCATTACCCAAGATTTTCTCTTCAATGGTTGGTGCCAACATACCTTCAATGGCCGATTTAATTTCTTCAATGGCATTGTAGATTACAGAATACAAGCGAATGTCGATGGCTTCTGTTTCTGCTAACTTTCTAGCTTGCGGACTTGGTCTTACTTGGAAGCCCACAATAATGGCATCAGATGCCGAGGCTAACATTACATCACTTTCAGAGATTTGACCTACCGCTTTGTAAATTACACTTAATTGAACCTCTGGTGTAGAAAGTTTAATTAACGAATCTGCTAAGGCTTCTACCGAACCATCCACGTCGCCTTTAACAATAACGTTTAATTCTTTAAAGTTACCAATCGCTAAACGTCTTCCAATTTCATCTAAGGTAATATGTTTATTGGTTCTAATACCTTGTTCGCGTTGTAACTGCTGACGTTTATTGGCAATTTCTTTGGCCTCTTGTTCATTTTTGGTAACAATAAAACGATCACCTGCTTGCGGTGCGCCATCAAATCCAAGAATAACCACAGGCGTACTTGGTCCGGCGGCAATCATTTTCTTACCACGCTCATCAAACATGGCACGAACTTTACCATTATTGGTACCTGCAAGCAATGGATCACCTACACGTAAGGTTCCGCTTTGAACCATAACGGTGGTAACAATACCACGACCTTTGTCCAAGGTTGCTTCAATAATATTACCTACTGCACGTTTATTCGGGTTGGCTGTTAGTTCAAGCATTTCAGCTTCAAGCAATACTTTCTCTAACAATTCTTCAATTCCAATTCCCTTTTTAGCAGAGATTTCTTGACACTGGAATTTTCCACCCCATTCTTCTACCAAAATATTCATGGCAGAAAGTTGTTCTCTAATTCTATCTGGGTTGGCAGCGTCTCTATCTATTTTATTTAAGGCAAAAACAATAGGGACACCAGCAGCTTGTGCGTGGCTTATGGCCTCTTTGGTTTGAGGCATTACGCTATCATCTGCTGCGATTACAATAATTACAATATCTGTTAATTTGGCTCCACGTGCACGCATGGCTGTAAACGCTTCGTGACCAGGAGTATCTAAGAAAGTGATTTTCTTTCCATTATCTAGTTTTACTTCATAAGCACCAATGTGCTGCGTAATTCCGCCCGCTTCGCCTTTAACAACGTTGGCACTACGCACATAATCTAGTAAAGATGTTTTACCATGATCTACGTGTCCCATAACGGTAACAATAGGAGCGCGTGGTTCTAATGTATCTGGTTCATCTACCTCCTCCTCAACAGCTTCCACCATTTCAGCAGAAACAAATTCTACCTCAAAACCAAACTCCTCTGCTACAATGGCAATGGTTTCGGCATCTAACCTTTGATTGATAGATACCATCATTCCCAATGTCATACATGCACTGATAATTTGGGTAACTTGAAGGTTCATCATTTGCGCCAATTCATTGGCTGTTACAAACTCTGTTACTTTCAATTTGTTCTTTTCCATTTCCTCCTGCATCATCGCTTCTTCACGCTCATTGGCTTTAAAGTCGCGTTTTTGCTTGCGTATTTTGGATCGAACCGCACCAATATTAGGGTTTTTACTACCCGGATTTAACCTGGCTAAAGTTGCCTTTAATTTATCTTGTATTTCCTTATCGCTAATTTCCGTTTTCTCTTCTGGTTTAGCAAATCGGTTATTTCCACCTTGTCCTGGCCCTTTGTTAAAACGGTTACCTCCTTGGTTATTTCCACCTTGTCCACCACCCGGACCTCTATTTGGGTTATTTCCTTGGTAAGGAGGGCGGTTATTGTTTGGATTATTTCCTTGATAAGGAGTTCTTGGTCTATTTGGATCAGCAGGTTTGTTAGGATCAACACGCTGTTGGTTGTTACCTTGGTCGCCACCTACTGGTTTGCGTTTGCGTTTTCTACGTCCGTTTGGATCATCACTACTAGCAACAGGATTTTGTTTTTTAACAGGTGGATCTTGTTTTAAAACAATCTTACCCATTACCTTTAAACCCTCTAGCTTTTCATATTTCACTTCTTTTACAGAAGGTTCTTCCACTTCTTTTGTTGTATTTTCTACAACAACGGGAGCCGGCGGCACCACAGGAGTTTCTATAGCCGAAGGTTCTGGCGCTTTTGGCTTTTCTACTGGAATATCTTTTTTAGTTTCAATAACCGGTTTAGCAACTGGAGCTGGCGGATTTTTAGGCTTAGAATCTTCAGGTTTTTTACCTTTAAACTTAGGCTTTTTTAGTGCATCAAGGTCAATTTTGCCCATTACCTTTAATCCACCTTCTTCTTTAGGGACCTCTACCTTTGCTTCTAGAACAGGCTCTGAAGCTGGTATTTCTTTAGGCTCCGCAACTATCGGTGGAGCAGTTTCTACAACAGGTGGTGGAACAATGGCCTCAACTTTTGGTGTTTCAATCACCTTTTCTAATGGCTTTTCAACTACCACCGGTGCTACTTTTTCCTCTGGCTGAACCGAAACAGGGATTACTGTTACTTCTGCAGCTGGTTTCTCTGGGGCTGGAGTTTCGATGGTTTTTTTGCTTTGCGTATTAACCAATCCAGATTTTATGAAGATTCCCTCTTCATAATCTTCCTCCTCTGTGGTGTTTGTTTTAGCTTTAGGCAACTCGTGAACGGTGTCTTTAGGTTTCATCCTATCACGACCTAATTTGTTGGCTTCGTCTTTAACTTTCTTCTCCGAAGAATACTCAGATAACAGGATACCATATTGGTCTTCTGTTAGTTTGGTGGTAGGTTTGGCCTCAATGGCATGACCTTTTTTTGCCAAAAGATCCACCAGTGTGGTCATCCCCACATTGAGTTCCTTCATTACGGCGTTTAATCTTTTTGTTCCTGTTGTTTCGCTCATTATGCGCTATTTCTTCCTAAAATTACTGCGAATATCGTTATTATTCATGGATATTCAACATGAAGCATTCTCTGCTTATTTATTTGAACTGAATAACACATGTTATTCGAACTCTGCTTCAAGAATTCTGCGCACTTCTTGCACAGTTTCTTCTTCTAATTCTGTTCTGCGCACCAACTCCTCATTTGGAACTTGTAAAACACTTTTGGCAGTGTCTAATCCAATTCCTTTTAATTCGTCGATAATCCAGCTATCTATTTCATCTGTAAATTCATCTAAATCTATATCTTCCTCTTCGGTCTCTGCTTCGCGGTAAACATCAATTTCGTATCCTGCTAATTTACCTGCAAGTTTAATGTTATGACCTCCTTTACCAATAGCCAATGATACTTGGTCGGGCTTTAAGAAAACAGATACACGTTTTTTGTTTTCGTCTATTTTAACAGATGAAACCTTAGCCGGACTTAATGCTCTTTGAACCAATAAGCTTGGGTTTCCTGTATAATTAATTACGTCGATGTTTTCGTTTCTTAACTCACGAACGATGCCGTGAATACGAGAACCTTTCATCCCAACGCACGCACCAACAGGATCAATTCTATCATCGTAACTTTCTACCGCTACTTTGGCTCTTTCTCCTGGCTCACGTACTACATTTTTAATGCTTATAAGTCCATCAATAATTTCAGGAACTTCTTGTTCAAACAATCTTTCTAAGAATACGCCAGAGGTTCTGCTTAAAATAATTCTTGGATTGCCATTGTGCATCTCAACTTTTAATACTACTGCACGGATGGCGTCCCCTTTTTTGTAGAAATCTGCCGGAATCATTTCAGTTTTTGGAAGAATCAATTCATTGCCTTCATCATCCAAAATCATGATTTCTTTTTTCCAGATTTGGTAAACCTCACCTGTAATAATTTCACCCACACGGTCTTTATATTTTTTGTAGAATTCGTCTTTCTCTAATTCTAATACTTTAGATAATAAGGTTTGACGGGCAGATAATACCGCTCTTCTTCCAAAAATTTGTAAGCCAACTTCTTGGGTTACATCTTCACCAATTTCAAAATCAGGCTCAATTTTAATAGCGTCTGAGTAGGCAATTTGCGTATTTTCATCTTCAACTTCTCCATCGTGCACAATGTTTCTATTGTGCCAAATTTCTAAATCCCCAGATTTATCATTAATAATTACGTCAAAATTCTCATCGCTGTTGTAGCGTTTGCGAAGCATGCCTCTAAAAACATCTTCCAACACGCGCTGCATGGTGGCGCGGTCTATGTTTTTGAACTCTTTAAACTCACTAAACGAGTCTATTAATCCTACACTATGCATATTCTATAATATTTAATTTTTTTAGTTAAATGATACCATTACCAAGGCCGTTTCAATGTCTGATAAAGCTATTTCTTTTATAACAGGCTCTTTGGCGTTGTATGCTTTTTTCTTGTCTTTTAAATGGAGGGTCAGCATTTCACCTTCAAATGCGGTGAGCTTTCCTACTAATTCGGTTTTGGCTTTTAAGGTTATTTGCAATTCCCTGCCAATATGTTTTGGATATTGTCTGGCCAATAACAGGGGTTTGTCTATACCTGGCGATGATACTTCTAATTTATAGGGAGTATCTCCAAAATCCAATTCGTCTAATTTGTTCGAAAGGTGCTTGTTTAATTTACGACACTGCTCTATCGTAAGGGCCTCGTCGCTATCTATCATCACCAATAACTTACCACCATTGGGTTTAAACTCAATGTCTACTATAAAAACAGAGGGTTCTAAAACCTCCGCACTCCACTCTTTTACCTGTTCTATAATCTGCATAATTAACAAAAGAGGGGACTTTCGGTCCCCTCTTACATTCTTAATAACGCTGCAAATATAGCTAATTATAACTGAGTTGCAAGAAAATTTTATCTTTTTATGGTCTGAACCTACTTCGTATGATGCAAAATAAAACCATACATATCCGCGGCATCCTCAATTAATTTGGCTGTTGGTTTACCTGCTCCATGTCCAGCTTTGGTATCTATTCTAATTAAAATGGGGCTCTCTTTGGCAAACTTACTTGCTTGCAGGGTGGCCGCAAATTTAAAAGAATGGGCTGGAACCACTCTGTCGTCGTGGTCGGCTGTCATAATTAAGGTAGCAGGATATTTTACATCCTTTTTCACATTGTGTAAAGGAGAATATTGAATGAGATAATCAAATTGCTCTTTGTTCTCGCTGCTTCCATACTCCACTGCCCATCCCCAACCAATGGTAAATTTGTGGTAACGCAACATGTCCAAAACACCCACAGCAGGAATAGCCGCCGCAAATAATTCTGGCCTTTGGGTCATACAAGCGCCCACAAGCAAACCGCCATTAGAGCCGCCGTGTATGGCTAGGTGTTTGTTATTGGTATATTTTTCTGCAATCAAAAATTCGGCTGCGGCAATAAAATCATCAAATACATTTTGTTTTTTCTCGAGCATACCAGCTTTGTGCCAATCTTCGCCATACTCGCCACCGCCGCGTAAATTGGCTATGGCATACACCCCACCTTGCTCCATAAACGCCAAGCGCGAAATACTAAAGGAAGGAGTGAGACTTATATTAAAACCTCCATAAGCATATAGTAAAGTGGGGTTGCTTCCATCTAACTTTATTCCTTTTTTATGCATTATAAACATAGGAACTTTAGTGCCATCTTTACTTGGGTAAAAAACTTGTTTGGTTTCAAAATCGTTGGTGTTAAATGGATATTTTACATCTTGTAACCAATCTGTTTCTGTCATTTTTATGATATCATAAATACGAATTTTACTTGGTTCAGTAAAAGATACAAAATTGTATGCCAAGCTAGTTTGGCCTTTTTTAGAGCCATTTATACCCACTGTACCAATTCCCGGAAGCTTTATTTCTGTAAGTAGTTTTCCTTTTATATCATACTGTTTTAATCGGTTACTGGCATCAACTAAAAACGAAGCAATTAAATGGGTTTGGTTGGCTGTTACTACATTTTCCAATAAATTTTCACTTTCCGGAATAATGTCTTTCCATAGCTTGCTGTCTGTATTTTTAGAGTCAATACTTACCAGTCTATATTTGGGTGCATTTAAATCGGTTCGAACCAAAATATGGTCGCCATCGTTTCCTACTATATCAAAATTATTTTCAAAACCTTTGCATAGTAATTTGAATCCGGTTTGACTTATTTTTTGATTTGGGTTCAAGCCATTTAAATCTTTTACCCATATTTCGTTGCCAGAGGTTCCTTCAGAAACAGAGATGTACAAAAAGCGTTCGTCTTCTGTGATACCGGCATTAAAGTAGCGCAAAGGATGTTTTTTGTCTTCATATATAAGCACATCTTCACTTTGGTTTGAACCAAGCTTGTGATAATATATTTTCATATACTCATTCTGATTGCTGAAATCTTTGCCTTTGGCAGGTTCATCATATCGGCTATAAAAAAAGCCATTGCCTAGCCAGGTAGCACCGCTAAATTTAACCCAATTTATTTGGTCTTTAATTTTTGTTTTATTGGCCACATCCATTATAAATAGCTCGTTCCAATCGCTGCCAGATTTCGCTATCCCCACTGCTGCATAGGTAAAATCTTTGCTAAAAGATAAACTAGCCAAGGATACGGTTCCATCTTCCGAAAATTTATTGGGGTCTAAAAATACCTCAGCATTTTGATAGCTATTGAGGTCTTTGGTTCGGTATAAAACACTCTGGTTTTGTAAGCCGTCGTTTTTATAAAAATAATAATACTCCCCTTCTTTGGTTGGGGCCGAATATTTAGCAAAATTCCAAATCTCGCCTAATCGTTTTTTTAGAGATGCCCTTCCTGTTATTTGTGATAAATAGTTTGCTGTTACTTTATTTTGGGCTTCCACCCATTCAATTACTTCGGGTGCAGTATCATTTTCTAACCAACGGTAGGGGTCGCTAATTTGGGTGCCAAAATAATTATCTACCGTACTGTCTTGTTTGCTTATTGGAAAATCTATCATGTTTATGGTGGTTTGCTTTTGACCGTCTTTACAAGCATTTAAGCCTAGTATGCTTAATACAATTAGTTTAAATTTCATGGGAATGTTTTTTCTTCGAATGTAGTAGATTTTTTTCTGATGCGTAGTAAAATATGATGAGCGAGCAAGTTTGGTTCAAACAGAATTAAAACAATATTAAGTTTCATTAATATTTAGTTAATGCTTTGAAATTTGATTTTGATTAGATTTATTGCAAACGAAACATTAACAAACATGAAAAAATTTACAATTAAATTGGCAATTATTGCCATGGCATTATTTGCCAATTTTGCGGCCAAAGCTCAAATAGAGTTTAACCATTCTTTTGGGTTTGGTACTTATGCCTCTCTATATTCTGGAGGTGGTTATGCCATTGTTTATTCACCTAGGTTAAACCTGGTAGAGCTATCTGATGAATTGAGCCTCTCTGTGGGTACCCATTTGGGTGCTGGTCTTGCTGGTTCTGCCAATTCTAGATCGGGGGCTACTGGTAGTTTTATTTTGGATGTACCTTTATTGGCCGAATTAAATTTGGGGCACGCTTGTAGTTCCAATTCATCTGTGGGTTTTGGTGGTTTTGTGGGTGCTGGCTTTGGTTATAATAAAATGAGTTACACAGACAATTTTGGTTCTAGCGATAGAGCGGCCACAGGTTTGGTTTTAAATGGCGGTATTAGAACAAATTTAATTAAAGAACAATCTGTTACTTTGAGGTTTTCATATATGTTAGCCTCAGATGGCAAAGGAGATGTTTTTGGTTTTGGAATAGCCTATAATATTGGTGATTTTGATTAAAGATATGATACATCACAAAAAAGGGCAGCATAACTTTATTATGCTGCCCTTTTTTTGTGATTGAACCTAATTATAAAGCTGCTTCGTATCTGCGGCTTACTTCGTCCCAGTTAATTACGCTCCAAAAGGCTGCCATATAATCTGGTCTGCGGTTTTGGTAATGCAAATAATAGGCATGTTCCCAAACGTCGCAAGCTAAAATAGGCGTACCCGGACATTCAGCGATATCCATTAAAGGATTATCTTGGTTGGGTGTAGAGCAAACACATAAGGTTTTATCTGCTTTTACGCATAACCAAGCCCAGCCCGAACCAAAACGGGTAGCACCCGCTTTGTTAAAGTCTTCTTTAAATTTATCCCAACCACCTAATTGGCTTGTAATGGCATCCATTAATTTGCCGCTAGGCATGCCGCCTTTGTTAGGACCCAATATGCTCCAAAATAAGCTGTGGTTGTAGTGGCCACCGCCATTGTTGCGCACCGCCATTGGGTATTTGCTAATGTTTTTGCAAATATTTTCGATGCTTTCTTTTTCTCCATCTGTACCTGCCAAAGCAGCGTTTAGGTTGGTAATATAAGCATTGTGGTGCTTGCTATGATGGATTTCCATGGTGCGCGCATCTATGTGCGGCTCTAATGCGTTGTACTCGTATGCGAGTGCTGGTAATTCAAATGCCATAATTATTTTATTTTGAAATGCGAATATAGATAGAAACGCAAAGCATAGGGTAAAGTTTTTTTCAAATTCTTATCACAGTTTTCCTACAAATCATGAGATTCCTCCCTCTGGTCGGAATGACATTTGTTTTTAGGCTATAAGCATGTTAGAAATTGGCAGCATTGCTGCCAATTTCTAACATGCCCCTAAAATACGCAAAATGTAGGTCATTCCGACCGCAGGGAGGAATCTTTGCCGGGTTTACAGAGGTTCTTCCCTTTTGCTTGAGGTCTTTATTTTTGAATAAAGTTTTTTCAACTCTAAAAGTAATTTCTTACCTCAGTTTTTTAAAAAAATCTTTTAAAAGTTGCTCCGCTTCTTGGTTTAAAACGCCGCTTACAATTTCTGTTTTGGGGTGTAAAACGCCTTTTCCATGGCGCATAAAGCCGCGTTTTTCATCGGCTGAACCAAATACCAATGCGCTGGGTTTGGCCCAATGAATGGCTCCCGCGCACATAAGGCAAGGCTCTAGCGTTACATACAGCGTGCAATCTGTGAGGTATTTGGCGCCTAAATAATTGGCCGCGGCTGTTATGGCCTGCATTTCTGCATGGGCAGTAACATCGTGTAATTGCTCTGTTAAATTATGTCCCTTGCCAATAATGGTATTGTTACAAACCACCACGGCCCCCACAGGCACTTCGCCCAAATCATAGGCTTTTTTGGCTTCCTTCAATGCCTCGCGCATAAACCACTCGTGCGAAAATATTTCTTGCATGGGCCGAAGTTCGGTAATTAATATCTAAGCGCAAGGTATTGTGGTTTTTTATATTGATAGGGTGAGGCTTGTGGGTGTTAGTGGGTTTGTTTGTTGGGTGTTTGTTTTGATAAGTTTTTTGATTTTTTGGGGTGATGAGTTATCGGTTGGCAGGTTTGCGAATGAAGCGGATTTCGGAGCACTAAACTGACTGCCAGCACTGAACTTGATAAGAAGCATAAGGATTCATTTAGCCACTAAACCGCCAGTTTTCTATTTAGTGTTGTTGCTACCAGTATTAATATTTGCGGATTATTGTTTGGTTATGCAAATTATAATTATCAAATTTTGCGATATATAATTCTTTTCCAGTGCTATCAAACTCTTGAATTAATTCTTTTGAATAATCTACAATCCCTCTAATTCTCCCATTCCTGAAATATATTTTGTGGGTTCCATATGCATATGTAGTTAAATGTCCTCTATTTTTACTTGGTAGTAAACAAAAATGTCCTACATACCAGATTTTCCCATTTTCATGAGGCGCACTAATAAATACACTGTCTCTTTCAATATGAAATCCTTTAACGGGACATAAATTTTTTTCATCAGCAGCTGGAAAGCCCATCCATATCAAACTATCATTTATACAAAAAACTACAGAAAGTAAACTTTTTTTATAAACATACCAGCTTTTAAACATCCCTTCGCGCTTACCATTTATATAATTCCCTTCGTATCCTCCACCTTTCTCAAATGATTGGAAATATCCGTTTAAGGTGTCGTTTTTATAATTAGCAATTTCAATAATTTTTCCTTTCAATTTTTTTATCCATTTTCCTTGCTTTAATCCATTTTCATCTCTCCAGTTTAACTTTTCACTTGTTTCGATTATTGATGAATCGCCTTTAATTGCAGTGTCGTTATGATTAATTCCCTTGGTCTTTAAGGAGTCAACATTTGTATTGTCGGTCTTCCTTTCATTGTCAAAGGAGCAACTATAAATCATAATTGAAATTATTAATATTCTACAAAGTTTCATAATATGGTTGACAACGTCAGACTGTGAAAAAACCATTCACAATCTGGTATGTAAAACTCGTAATAAAATAAGATAAATACAATAAAATACAAGTTATGTTTAAATCAAAAAATTACCATTGTTGTAACTTATAAATTTGGTCTGAACCAATTTTCAAAAGCAGTATAGCCGAATAGATTTGGGCAGGGTATGCTGGTAGGCATTCGATGCTTTTTAATGCATAGCTTGAAGGCGCGATGAAAGGCTAGTTGTTTTTCATTGTTGTTTCCTATAACAACTTTCATTTTATTGTTTGAATCCGTCAAATATCTGATTACTGTCTAAACTAGTTGAGAATTCCTCGAAATCCATGTTAGCCACAGACAAGTTGTTTTCTATCATCCATAGGTCGCAAGGTTTTACACGAAAAGATTTATGTTGTTTATCGGATAAATCTACACACAAGAGAATATTGTCTTTGTGTATAACAGTCAGGCTATCAAACAATATTAAAAAGGAAAACTTGTAATCTTTAGGCAAATTTGCAATTAAGTGCTCTGGCGTTTTGAATTGATTTTCGATATCATTTATTGGTGTAACATACGATACAAAACCATAATCTTTGGATGGTGTTGTAATTGTTTTAAGTACTTCCTTCCAAATATTTTCGTCTGAAAAGTCAGTCCTTATAAGATTTGCATTTTTAGTAACTTGGTTTTCTTTCATACTGCAATTTGATAATAGTTGGTCGAAGTTTTCGAATAACTTCTAATTGAAACTAAAGCTAAAAGTAAAAATATTTTTTTCATTTACAATTGCACATAATTTTTTTGGCGCTTGGCGCTATAGAGTTCCTATGGCATTGAAGCCCGAAACCTACACAACAAATGTTGCAAATTTAGTATTTATCTTTTTTTATTTGGTCAATTCGATTCAACATATTTGGAAATGCCTAACAGAATCCATGAAATGATATAATCTTTTTCAATCTGCTGGTCACGAACTCCAACTGCATTGGCTTTTTGTTGTATTTCCCCCGGTTTAATCATGTGTAAATAGCGGATATAATAGTTTGGGTTTCCAAATTTTGCTGAATACTCCAGCGACTAATTCGTTTTCCCGTTTTAGGCAGTTCAGTATCAAGCACCACATACGAAGCGGTTTTCATTTTTTGCAGTTCCTGAATAACATGGGTGTTGATGTCTAATATTTCTAACAGAAAACCTAATCGTTTTATTACCGCTTGTGAATCAAATTTCTTGGCGTATTCAAGAAGTGTATCGTATTTTATCTTGTCTTTAGAAGCATACATTGCCTTTGCCACTTCTACAATGCCACCAGCATATTCGGGTTTGAAAAGGCAATCAATGAAAGTTTTTTCTAAGTCGGAGCAAAGCACTTTATTGAAACTATCAATCCACATTTTCTTCTCACCAAAAAAATGTTTGTGGTTGTGATAGATAAACTGAAAGGGAACTTCTTTGATTTTTATTTCTGATGGTCGAATTTGTTTTGATACAACAATTTGTTCCTTTAAGGATGGTTGTGTAATTAGATTATGTATTTGCAATGCGGAATAATAGCCGATATAATGTTGGGCATCATTTACCAGTTGCCCTGCTATTAAATGCCAGTCGGGCATAAAATTTAACGCATTTTTCTCATATGGGATAACGTAATAAATGCCTTCTTTCAAACGCATCAGCAAACCTCTCTTTGTCATGTCGCTGAGTAGTTCTCTAACTGCGCTTGCTTTAGATTCGGGCAGGGCTTTGTAAGCCAAAGAATAGCCAAAGCAATTCCTATTCTGTTCATTCAAATAAGACAAAAGTTCGTTTGATTGCGTTGAAATATATTTATTCTTCATAGTCACAATGTCAGGATA
>JAUYMZ010000174.1 GCA_030699355.1 Bacteroidota bacterium
TACCCAAATTGGAGTGATTTTAACAATGTTACAGATCCATTTGATAGAGCCACGATGCAGGCCGATTTGGTATATGATAACGGAGGAAAATACCGTAAAAATGGTGAGGCTTATGGGGAGAAAGCTGCTAGATATAATGATAATCAAATTAATTGGACGAACGCTCTAAAAAACGGCAAAGATGGATTTTTCAAAGATATTGCGAATTCTAATTTGCGAAGTGGTTCGACATATTTATCTGCACTTGGCGGTGAAGTTGAAATAATCAGAACTGCAATTTCGAAAGGTGGTCCGAGTAAATATTCAAGTAATGTTGTCTTAGACAGAGCAAATAGAATGAAAATGAATGCCGGTCTAAGAAATGGAGGCCGTTTAATAGGAGCAGTTGGCGTGCTATTTCAATATAAAGAAGCTAATAACGATGGATTTATTTCACCAGGCGAACAATTGAAAATTTTTGTTTCAGCAGCTACAATTTTTCTTCCTCCTCCTCTTTCTATTGGCTTTGTTTTAATTGACATGGGTTCTGCTATGTTAACAGGAAAGTCAATTTCTGATAGAATTGGTGATGGTTATGATGAAATGTACAATACTATAAGGAGGTGATTATGATAATTTTTGATTACGTGTATTATAAAATCACAAGATTATATTTGAAAAGCGAGGGGCAATATGCACCTGTTGCCATATTTTCAATGACAATTTCATTGACTATTTTAATTCTAGAATTATTGTTCTCAGTCTATAATTTTTTTGTATTAAATCCATTTAAAAGTCCTTATCGAGATTTGGGCAACATAGAAATACTACTAATTGCTAGTTTTGTTTTTTATTTTATTTATCAACGATACAAAAAAGGGTATTATTTTTTTAGAAATAGATTTCAAAATGAGTCAAAACTTCAGAGTTTTTTTGGTTGGTTGTTTGTTGTTATATTTCATATTATGCCCTTCATAATTTATTTTTTAAATAATTAAGCGTCGTGATTCAAAGCAATCAATACCTACAAGGATTCGGAAATCCTCCCTCCAAACAAAAAGATTCTTCGCTCCACTGCGTTGCGCTCAGAATAACTATGTTTTTAGGCATAAAGGCGGGGTATTTAGTGGCAGCTTGGCTGCCACTAAATACCCCGCCCTCAAAATGCGTGAATGCCGGTCATTCCGACCGCAGGGAGGAACCTCATTCTTTCTAGCAGAAAGCATTGCTTTAAACCAAATATTCTTACAATCGCTTTCTAGCCCAAATTTGCATTTTCGGTGACTAATCGTTTAAGTGATTAATCGTTTAATTTTCAGAAATACCGTTTCGAATTTCGGATTTAGATTTTCGAATTTCGTGCTTCGAATTTCGAATTTAGATTGGCCCCCTCCTACGCTGCTTGAAAATTTTTCAATCGTACCAGTTCCATTTTCTTTTTGGCTTCTTGGGCGCTAATGTTAATTACTTTTAAATTTTTAGAACTAGGTGCATCGTACATGTAATCCATCATGAGGGCTTCGCAAATACTGCGCAAACCTCTTGCACCTAGCTTT
>JAUYMZ010000175.1 GCA_030699355.1 Bacteroidota bacterium
TCCCTACGGGAAATTTGATTTTTGTTTGTTGATTGATTTGGCCACCGAAATATATTCCCTACGGGAAATTTTATTTGTGTTAGTTGAATGCTTTTTCTACCGAAATATGTTCCCTACGGGAAATTTGATTTGTGTTTTGTTGAATGATTTGGCTACCGAAATGTATTCCCTACGGGAAATTTGATTTTTGTTTGGTTGAATGGTTTGGCTACCGAAATGTATTCCCTACGGGAAATATTTTTCTGGGATTAGATTTTGCCCGAAACCAAATTCCATATCCCTTTAGGGATTATATTTCGGTAGCAAATAAATTCCCCGAAGTAAAATTCCATATCCCTTTAGGGATTAAATGGGTTCATGAAAAATGTATTTCTTTTCATAATCTACCTCGAATTTGTTAAGAAAATCTAAATACTCCTCAATAAACGTTTTCTTTTCATGATGTTTTTCTTGATTTTCTATATATTTAATTACATCTTTCAATTGAGATTTGCTATATGAAAATCCGCCAAATCCTTCTTGCCATTCAAATTTTGAGGATGATAATTTTTTAGTATTTATCCATTTTGAAGAGTCTCGTTTAAGGTTTTGCATTAAATCAGAGGCCGATTGGTGTGGTCGGCATCCTATTAAAATATGAATATGGTCGGGCATTCCATTTATTGCAATTAATTTGTGTCTATTTCTTTCAATTATTCCCGACATGTATAAGTAAAGTTCTTTTTTCCATGAGGAGTGAATAAGTGCTTTTCTGAATTTTGGGGCAAACACAAATTGGATGTGGATTTGGGTGTAGGTATTTGACATAGGTTTTGTTTTTGGGTACACAATTATATTAATGTTATTGAAATTTTTAAAATAATTATTTTGGCTACCGAAATATATTCCCTAGCGGGAAATTTGATTTTTGTTTGGTTGAATGATTTTGCTACCGAAATTTGTTCCCTACGGGAAATTTGATTTTTGTTTGGTTGAATGATTTTGCTACCGAAATGTATTCCCTACGGGAAATTTTATTTGTGTTTGCTGAATGATTTTGCTACCGAAATATATTCCCTACGGGAAATTTGATTTGTGAGTGCTGGATTATTTTGCTACCGAAATGTATTCCCTACGGGAAATTTGATTTGTGTTAGTTGAATGATTTTGCTACCGAAATATATTCCATACGGGAAATTTGATTTGTGATTGCCGAATGATTTTGCAACCGAAATATGTTCCCTGCGGGAAATTTGATTTGGGGAATTTTGAATTTCAGTTTTCGAATTTCGGATTTAGAATTTCGGATTTTAAATTTTGGTTTTCTTCCCCTTATCTTCGTGCGATGAATTTCCTAGAAACCTATTGGCAAGAAATAACAGTGGCTGCTATTTTTGTAGCAGCCACAGTGTATTTAATTACTTTTTTTAAGAAGAGTAGCAAAGGCGAGCATGCTTGTGGCAGTGGCGATTGCAAGTGCGATTCCAATAAAAAATAATTGGGTTCAGACCGAATATTGAGGTTTAGTTTTTATTGATGAGTTTGTATAACTCGTCTAATTTCGGACTTAAAATAATTTCTGTTCTGCGGTTTTTGGCCCTGCCTTCTGGGGTTTCGTTGCTGGCTTTTGGCATATATTCGCCCCTGCCTGCGGCGGTTAATGTTTTGGCATCTACGTGGTGCACTTCATCTAACATGCGCACAATATTGGTGGCGCGGGCTACACTTAAATCCCAATTGTCTTTAAATTGTGCTGTTTTAATAGGTACATTGTCGGTATGGCCTTCAATCATAACGCCTACATCTTTATTTTTATTAAGCACCTCAGCAAGTTTCTTAAGGGCGTCTAAACCCTTTTCTTCCACATCGGCGCTACCACTTTTAAAGAGTAATTTATCGCTCATAGAAACATAAACTTTTCCGTTTTTCATTTCAACAGATATTTCATCGCTTTTAAAGCTCAATAAAGCCTTTTTTATCACCTCATTCAAAGCATTGGTTATAGAATCTTGCTCCCTAATTAAGCCTTCTAAAATGGCTAGTTTACGTTCTCTTTCCAATAGTTGTTCTCCTTTTTCGCGGAGGGCCATATTTAACTGTTCGGTTTTGTTTAAGCTAGAACGAATGAGTGCGGTATATTTCTCATTCATTTCTACATGGTCTTGTTCTAAACCTTTGTGTTTCTCTTCTAAGCTGGCATGTTTGGCCATTAAATCCCAGTGTTTAGTTTGCAAATCGCGAAAATTTATGCCGCGTTCGGTGGTATCTTTATTAAAGGCAATATTGAGTTGGTGCAAAGAATCGCGCTGGTAAGTGGCTGTAGCCATGCGCTTCGATAGAAAAACATTGTGCATTTTGTCGCCCATTTTTTTAGGCTCCTTTATTTTTCCTTTTGGTTCTAAGTCTTGCGCCATGGCCACCATGCCACAGAATAAGAATACAATGGTTACTAATTTTTTCATGCTGTTACGGATTTCTGCGAAGTTGGCATACTCTGTTGGTTTCTACAACTTTTTTAATCTAATTTTATACTCATTGCTATGGCTTAGTGTTCAGTTATGCAAACAAAAAAGGCCCTATCTTATGCAGATAGAGCCTTTTTTGTTTTGGTTCGAACCAAATTATTTTTCTTTATTGCTTTTATCTAAATCTACTACAATTGGTGTAGCAATTCCAATTGAAGAGTAGGTACCAAATACAATACCAACTAACAAGGCAAAAGTAAATCCTTTAATTATTTCGCCACCAAATAAGAACAATACCAAGGCAACCATAAATACGGTTAGGGAGGTAATTACGGTTCTACTTAACGTTTTATTTAAAGCATTGTTAATAATGGCTTCTTTGTTTGTTTCGTGGTGGTGGGTTCCTAAGTATTCGCGAATTCTATCAAATACAACCACGGTATCGTTAATAGAGAAACCAATAATGGTTAATACAGCTGCAATAAATGCTTGGTCTACCTCCATGGTAAATGGTAAAACACCATCTAAAATAGAATAGAATCCTAACATCATGAGTACGTCGTGGGTTACGGCAATAATAGCTCCTAAAGCATACTGCCATTTTTTGAAACGGATTAATATATATAAGCCAATTCCTATTAAGGCAATTATAGCTGCCCAGAAAGAGGCTATTTTAATGTCGTTTGCAATGGTAGGACCTACTTTAGATGAGCTCAATACTTCTGCTTTTATGCCCATGCCTGCGAAACCTTCATTAATTTTACCTAATACTTCCTCTGCTACCCCTTCTGATTGCGATTCTATTTTGTAGGTTGTGGTAACTTTGTATTTATTATCAGCACCAAATGTTTTCACCTCTGGGGCATTTCCTAATGATTTAGCCAAACCCTCTCTTAATTCTGTTGAACTAACTTGCTTGTCTACTTGCACTACGTATGTCCAACCACCTTGAAAATCTACACCCAAAGTAAAGCCCTTGGTAAACATAGATACTAATCCGAAAGTGATGATGATACCTGAGAAGATATAGAATTTTTTACGGCTACCAACAAAGTTGAAATTTACTTTTGAGAAAGCGTTTGCACTTAAATTAGTTACATATTTAATTGCTGTACCTTTCTCTAATTGCCATTCTGTAATTACACGTGTTAATAAAACCGCGGTAAACATAGATGAGATAATACCAATAATTAAGGTAATAGCAAAACCTTGTACCGGACCAGTTCCAAAAGCGTACAATACAAAACCAGCTAGTAAGGTTGTTAAGTTAGAGTCTATAATGGATGAGGCTGCATGAGCGTAACCATCTGTTACGGCATTTTTTAAACTTCTAGCATTCGCTAGTTCTTCCTTGATACGCTCGTTAATAAGAACGTTGGCATCTACCGCCATACCAATGGTTAAAACAATACCAGCAATACCAGGTAAAGTTAAAGCTGCACCTAAACTGGCTAATACACCAATAATAAAGAACACGTTTAATAATACAGCGAAATCTGCTATAAAACCAGAATTACCGTAATATAATACCATAAATGCAAGGATGATAATGGTAGCAATAATCATACTCCATAAACCTTTGCTAATGGCTTCAGCTCCCATGCTTGGTCCAACAACTGCTTCTTCTACAATACGAGTAGGAGCAGGTAATTTACCACTCTTTAAAATGTTGGCTAAGTCGCCCGCTTCTTCATTAGAATAGCTACCTGTAATGGAAGATCTTCCATTAGGAATTTCTCCTTGTACGTTGGGTGATGAGTAAACTACATCATCTAAAACAATGGCTACTGAATGACCGATGTTATTACGGGTTAAATTTTTCCAGATTTTAGCGCCTTCTGCGTTCATGGTCATAGAAATTTCTACCCCACCTGTTTGAGAAACATCTCTTCTTGCATCGGTAACTTTATCTCCAGTTAAAGAAGCAGAACCATCTCTAGAAGTTTTTAAGGCATGTAAAATAACACCTTGTTGGTTTTCACCGATACCTTTGTATTCCCATGCAAATTTAATATTGCCCGGTAAAGCCATTCTAACCTCTGGACGGTTTAACATGGCATTTATTTTAGCAGTATCTTTTACCAAAGCAGTACCGCAAGCAGAACCTTTTGGAACCAACATGCCTTTATCGTCTGCATAAGGTTGCAATAAGGCAAATAATGGATTTTCCTTGGCAAATTCTTCGTAAGTTTTTTCAGCTGTTTTAGCTGTATCAGTTTTCTCTTCTGTTTTTGCACCAGAACCTAAACCAGCTAAAGCACTTTGCGTGGTATCTGCGTTTTTGGTTGTGGTATCAACGGTTGGTAAAGTAAGCGTTGCTGCTTTCTTTAATACATCATTGGCACTCGAAATGTGTTTGAATGCTTCTGGGTTATCAAAAGTTTCGTAGAACTCTAATTTAGCAGAACCTTGTAATAATTTTCTTACACGTGCAGGATTGTCTACACCTGGTAATTCAACTAAGATTCTACCACTACCTTCTAATTTTTGAATATTAGGTTGTGTTACCCCAAATTTATCAATACGTGCACGTAAGATTTGGAATGATCTGTCGATGGCTTGATTAGCCTCATCGCGCAAATAGCTAACTACTTCTTCATTGGTAGAAGTTAATTTAATACGATCGCGGTTACTTGGGTTTACAAAAATGGCAGATAATTTAGCTTCTGGTGCAATTTCTGCGTAGGTTTCTGCAAATAAAGTAACGTAATCTTTTTGACTACTTTGCATTTTTTCAGAAGCTTTAATTACAGCCTCATTAAATTTAGGGTCTGGGTTGTTGTTTGCCAAACCTCTAACCAACTCGGCCAAAGAAACTTCTAAAGTTACGTTCATACCACCTTGCAAATCTAGTCCGAGATTTAATTCTCTTTCTTTACATTGTAGGTAAGTGAACTTTTTTAAACCTAGAAAATTGTACACGGTTAACCGTGAAATTGAATCTAGGTAATTGCGCTCTAATTGGGCGTCTCCATTGGCTTGCTCTTTGGCATCCTTTTCAATCATGTAAGTTTTCCATGTAAATGATAACTGGAAAATACTTACCAGTATCAAGGCGATGGCGAAAAACTTAACTGCTCCTTTGCTTTTCATTGTATATTTCTGATTCTATAATTAATATTCTTTTTATTTTCTCTAAAACAAAGTACCTGCATTTTGTTATCAAGTATTTGTTTCAAAGGCTGGCAAATATAAGGGGTGAATCTGCTAAATGCAAAAACAATAAATTAATTGATAACCAACAGATTGGCATTTTCTTGCCCATTTTTTTTGAATTTTAGGCCTTCATTTAGACAATCTGTGGGTAAGTGTGCCTGTGTTTTTGGAGCTATTATGATAGTTTCGTTTGCTCAATACGAAATCATTTTATGGAAAACCAAGGTTTAAGTTTGTTTGATTTAATTATTAAAGGTGGAATCATCATGGTTCCCATTGCCTTATTGTCTATTCTTTCTGTTTATTTTATAGTAGAACGGGCCGTATACATTGCAAAGGCCTTTCAATTAGAAAATAATTTCATGAATAATATCAAAGACCATTTGGGAAAAGGCGATATTAAGGCGGCTCAAGCATACTGTCAGCGAATAAACTCTCCCATTAGTAGGGTTATAGAAAAAGGCATAACCCGCATTGGTAAGCCTATTAAAGATATTGAAAGTGCCATGGAAAGTGTAGCAAGTTTAGAATTAGATAAGGTAGAAAAAAACTTGAGCTTTTTGGGTTTAACAGCTGGTGTGGCTCCCATGCTTGGATTTATCGGTACCATCTCGGGTATCATTAAAATCTTTTACGATATTGCTCAAAGTAATAATATTTCTATCGATGTTATTGCGGGTGGTTTGTATGTAAAAATGATTACCTCAGGAGCCGGACTTATAGTAGGGGTTTTGGCTTATACCGGTTACCACATTTTAAATAGCCGAATTGATAGGTTCAACCATAAAATGCAAGCTACTGCTATCGATTTTATAGATATTTTAGAAAGTTAGGAAAAATTATTTATGAACTTTAGAAGAAAAAAACGTTTTGAAGCTGAGGTGGCCACTTCTGCGCTTAACGATATTATGTTCTTTTTGCTCCTGTTTTTCCTCATTATTTCTACCTTGGCAAACCCAAGTGTTATAAAGGTTTTATTGCCTAAATCTACGCCTACTCAAGGCGTAGTTAAAGAGCAGGTTAATCTTACCATTACCAAAGAAAAAGCCTATTATTTAAACGATAAGCCCATTTCTTCAGACGAGCTCGAAAGTGCTTTATTGCAACTATCAGCGCAAAAGCCAGATATGAGCGTTGTATTAAGAATGGATGCTTTTTTAACCATTCAAGATTTAGTAGACGTGCTGGCAACTGGTACCAAGCTAAAGATAAGAATTGTAATGGCAACACAAACAGCCAAATAATTTCTTTTTTTTGGTTCGAACCAAATTTTATTGAGGTAATTTTTGGGCTAAATGATCTGAAATTACCTGCAAACTATTATTAAAATGGGTATTGTTATTGATAATCATATCTGCCTGAGCCATAAATGGTAAAAGGTATTTTTGATAAGATGGTAATACATGGTTTTTCCATTGATAAAGCGCAAACGCTTCGCTAATGTTACGCTCTGCTACATCGCGCTTTATTCTCCGCTCCAACGCAATTTCTTCGGCGGCGTTCACAAATATTTTTAAATCAAATTGTTCAAATATCCGGGCATAATAAAAAATAAATAAGCCCTCGCATACAATAATTGGCGCTGGTTCAAAGGTTAACAGCGGACCTTTTTGTTCCTCATGCTGAAACCGGTATTCGTGCCTGTAAATGGTTTCTCCTCGGTGAATCTTCTCTAAATCAGCTGCAAAGGCATCCAAATCTACGCACTCTGGTAAATCAAAATTAATATGCCCATTTTCATCTTTGCTGTGTTCGTATGCCAGCTTGTAATAATTGTCTTGTGAAATTATACATAATTCATTTTCAGAGAATTTCTCTTTGAGGGCATTTAAAAAAGATGTTTTTCCACTGGCACTACCACCAGAAATTCCAATTAAATAGGGCTTGTTTTGCATTGCTGTAAAATTAGTTTTTTTTATCTGGCTGAACCAAAACAGCAGTTACTTAAAAAATTATTTATCTAATAATGAGCTATTTGAAATTTTTCGTAAACTTTTTAAACGTTAAAAGTTTCCAATGTGTTTTCGCTGCTTACATTTGCAGCGCCTAAAAAGAATTTAATGAGCGAAGAAGTAAGAAATAAAATTATTAGTACAGCAGAAGTTATGTTCTTAAAATATGGTTTTAAGCGTGTAACAATGGACGAAATTTCCAATGAGTTGGGAATGTCTAAAAAAACAATTTATCAGTTTTTTGCAGATAAAAATAGTTTAGTAAGTGAAACCGTGGCTAGGCATATTTCTATGGAGAAAAATGCCTGTAGTTGCATTTTGCATGAACAAGAAAATCCTGTGGCATTTATGCTAGCCATTACAGATACTTTTGGCGATTTAAAAAAGCAGATTAATCCCAGTGTGTTATTCGATTTGAAAAAATATTTTAAGGAAAGCTGGGATATTTTAAATCAGTTTAGAATAGATTTTATTTTTAACCAAATTTTGAGAAACCTCAAAGAGGGCAAAGCCCAGGGTTATTACCAGTCAAATTTCAATGAAATTCTCATCGCTCGATTCTACATTCATTTGGTAGATTTTATGATTAATCCAGAAAACTACCATACAGAGGAATTTGATTTTAGACAGGTGCATGCCGAAATGATGAAATATCATTTACGTGCCATTTGTACCGAAAAAGGCCTTAAATACTTAGAAGAAAGTCCGATTTACCAAAAATTATATTAATAAAATAACCTAATATGAAAATTAAAACAGGTTTTTGGCTCTTTGTATGTGTTTTATTAACGCATACTGCTGGAGCTCAAACGCAAACTATCCATCAATTTGCATTAAAAGATGCTATTGATTATGCTAAAAAGTACAATTATGTGCTTAAAAATAGCAAGCTCGACTTATTATCAAGTCAGAAGAAGGTGAATGAAATTGTGGCCATGGGATTGCCACAAATTAATGCAAGCGCCAATGTAATTAACAATACCCAAATCCCTGTTCAGGTAATTCCTAACTTTTTAAAAGAAGCTTTAGGTTCTGGTCCAGATTTAATCTCGGTAGCATTTGGACGAAATTTTACCAGTGGTGTTACCGTATCTGCTAACCAGTTATTATTTGATGGAACATTTTTCTTGGGGGTAAAAGCATCTAGAGAATTTGTGAACTTATCTCAATTAAATGTGTCGAGAACAGAGATTGAAACAGAGGTTGACATATCGAAAGCGTATTTTCTAGTGCTTCTTTTAGAATCTAATGAGAAAATGATGCAGGCTAATTTAAACAGCTTGCAAAAAACGCAATCGGATGTGGCACAATTCTACAAAAATGGTTTTTCGGAAAAAGTAGACTTGGATAGAATCACTTTGCAATTGTCTAATTTATCCTTGCAAAATGAAAAAATTCAGGACCAAAAAAGATTGGCCATGATGGTTCTTAAGTTACAACTTGGCTTACCAATGAGCGATAGCTTGGTGCTTACCGATGAATTAGAGGCTTTGTATACCAAATCTCAAACCTTGGTTTTAGAAGACAAGGCCGATTATGGCAATAGAGTAGAGTATAAAATGTTGCAACAGCAATTAAGGCTGAACCAAATGGATAAGCGCAGGTACCAAGTGGGATACATGCCTTCGTTATTCCTTTTTGCTAGTCACCAACAGAATGCTTTTGGCGATGATTTAGGAAATCTTTTTAATACTTTTTACCCAGGAACAGCAGTGGGTTTAAGCTTAAATGTGCCCATATTTGATGGGTTTCGTAAATTGGCACAAACCCAACAAGCAGCTATTAGCATAACTAAAACAGAAAACGATATTAAGAACTTTGAGAATGTAATTAATCAGCAGGTTTACCAGGCTAAATCAAGTTACGTGCGCAGTAAACAGCAATTAGAAATACAGCGTTCCAATCTCAAATTGGCAGAAGATATTTATGCTAAAATGGAACTTAAATACAAAAACGGGGTTGGTTCAAGCCTAGAACTTACGAGTGCACAAACAGATTTAGAAAATGCCAGAACTAATTTGTTGTCTACCGTTTACGAATATTTTGTGGCAGAATTAGAATTTAAAAAAGCTTTAGGAATTATCAATAACAAATAAAATTAACCTATATAAATACAATGAAAAAACTAATTAATAATCTATCCCTTTTGTTGGGAATTGGTATCTTACTATCTGCCTGTGGTGGTGGAAATTCGTTGGATGCTAAAAAAGCCTCTTTAGAAAAACTAAAGGCGCAACAAGCAGAAATTGCTGCTCAAATTAAAACGATAGAAGAGGAGATTTTAACTTTTGGTAAAGATGAATTAGAGCCAACTACCAAGCAGAAATTTGTTTCTGTTACGCCTATTGCTCTTGCTACTTTTAATCATTTTATTGATGTGCAAGGTAGGGTAGATGGCGACCAAAATACTACTATTTCATCTAGGGCAATGGGGCCTGTAGTAAAGGTATTGGTTAAATCTGGTGCAACTGTGAAAAAGGATCAAGTTTTAGCAGAATTAGATGGTGAAATTGTGGCACGTCAGATTGCAGATTTAAAAGTAAATCTAGCATTTGTAAGCGATGTTTACAATAAACAAAAAGCGCTTTGGGATAAACAAGTTGGTTCAGAGGTGCAATATTTAAGTGCCAAAAATAACAAAGAATCTTTAGAGCAAAAGTTAGCTACTCTTTACGAAAATTTAGACATGTACCGTATTAAGTCGCCAATAAATGGTACTGTAGACGAAGTGTTTATTAAAATTGGTCAGAACATTGCTCCGGGTATGCCTTGCTTTAGGGTTGTAAATATGGGAGATTTAAAAGCTAAAGCAGATGTTTCTGAAACCTATGCTAGCCAAATTAATGAGGGCAATAAAGTTAATTTGTACTTCCCCGACTTAAATAATTTGGAAGTGCCATCTACAATATCTTTTACTTCAAGAGTAATTAGTCAAATGAACCGCACCTTTACCATTGAGTCTCCTTTACCAGTAAACAAGAACTTTATTCCAAATATGATTTGTGTTTTTAAAGTACTAGACTATCAAGCAAAAAATGCGATTGTAATTCCAGTAAACACGCTTCAAAAAACAGAGAATACCACTTTTGTTGCGGTTGCATCGGTTCAGAACGGCAAAAAAATTGCGATTAAAAAAGAAGTTACCACTGGAAAGTTTTACCAAGATAAAGTTGAAATTTTATCAGGCCTACAAGCAGGTGATTTGTTAATTACCAGCGGATACCAAGATTTAAATGAAAACGAAGTTTTAAATTATTAAAACGGGTTTTAAAAAACTTTAATCAACAGAAATATGCTTGAGAAAATAAAGGAATTTAAACCTTCAAGCTGGTCTATAGACAATAAAACCAGCATATACGTTATGACCATTATTATAACCTTAGCAGGTTTAATGAGTTATAACGGATTACCAAAAGAACAATTTCCTGAGGTTGTGTTTCCGCAAATTTTGGTGAATACCATTTATGCCGGAACTGCGCCACAGGACATGGAAAACTTAGTTACCAAACACATAGAAAAGCAAGTAAAATCTATTAATGGGGTAAAGAAAGTTAACAGTACATCTATCCAAGATTTCTCGATGATAAACATTGAGTTTAACACAGATGTTGATGTGCCTATTGCCAAGCAGCGTGTAAAAGATGCAGTAGATAAAGCACGCAAAGATTTACCTACAGATTTAACCCGCGAGCCAGAAGTAATAGACATTGATGTATCGCAAATTCCAATTATGAACGTGCATATTTCTGGAGATTATCCATTGGATAAATTAAAGGATTATGCAGAAAACATGAAGGACAGAATTGAGGGCTTAAAGGAAATTACCCGTTGTGATATTGTGGGTGCCCTTGATCGCGAAATTCAAATTGATGTAGATATGTATAAAATGCAAGCCGCCGATATTACCATGCGCGATATCGAAACTGCGGTGAAGTATGAAAACATGACCATGTCGGGCGGTTTAATTAAAATGGATGGCCTTAAGCGTTCGGTAAATATTGTTGGACAATATACAGATGCTAAGAAAATTGGCGATATTATCATTCGTTCGGGAAGTGGTGCTACTATATACTTGAAAGACATTGCTAGCATTACAGATGGCTTTAAAGAAAAAGAAAGTTACGCACGATTAGACCATAAAAATGTGGTAACGCTTAACGTAATTAAAAAGAGTGGGCAAAATTTGATTGATGCCTCAGATAAAATTAAGCTTTTAAAAGAAGATATGGTAAACAATGTTTTACCAAAAGGCTTAAAGGTTACCATTACAGGCGATCAATCGGATAAAACCAAAGTTACCCTCGACGATTTAATTAATACCATTATCATTGGTTTCGTATTGGTTACTTTAATCCTCATGTTTTTTATGGGTACAACCAATGCCATCTTTGTGGCGCTATCAGTACCACTTTCAATGTTTGTGGCATTTTTATTTATGCCAGCCATTGGGTTCACACTTAACATGATTGTATTATTCTCGTTTTTATTGGCTTTAGGTATTGTGGTAGATGATGCCATTGTAGTTATAGAGAATACGCACCGTATTTTTGATAATGGGAAAGTACCCATTGTTAAAGCGGCAAAGATGGCGGCAGGTGAGGTGTTTTTGCCGGTTTTATCTGGTACTTTAACCACCTTAGCACCATTTATTCCATTGGCTTTTTGGCAAGGTGTAATTGGTAAGTTTATGTTTTATTTACCTATTACGCTAATTGTAACTTTATTGGCTTCTTTATTGGTTGCTTATATTATTAACCCAGTTTTTGCGGTAGATTTTATGAAGCCACATGAGCCGGGAAAAGACCACAAAAAAATTACCAAAGGATTCAAAATTACTTCAGTAGTCTTTGCGGTTATCGCCTTACTTTTATACATAGGTCAAAGCTGGGGCTTAGCCAACTTAACAGTTACATTCTATATTTTATACTGCCTGAACCGATTTGTATTGCAAGGAGTTATAGAAACTTTTCAAGAGAAAACATGGCCTAATTTTCAAGAACGTTATAAGAAAGTTTTGGTATGGATTTTACAAGGGTCTCGTCCTGTTTGGATGCTTGTAGCTACCGTTGGTTTATTGTTCTTCTCTATTTTTCTTACCAGCGTTCGCAAGCCCAATGTAGTGTTCTTTCCACAAAGTGATCCTAACTTTATATTCACATACATTGCTCTACCAATTGGAACTGATCAAGTTTATACCGATTCGATTACCCATATCATTGAAGATAGAATTTATGAAGTAGTTGGAGAAAACAATCCCATTGTAGAATCTATTATTTCTAATGTGGCTATTGGTGCTAACAATCCGCAAAGTTTCGATTTTAGTACCAGTCCGCATCTAGGTAAAGTAACGGTAGCTTTTGTGCCATTTGGTAAAAGGAATGGAGCATCTACTGTTGATTATTTAGATAAAATTAGAGGTGCTATCAGGGGTATTCCTGGTGCAGAAATTACCGTAGAGCAAGAAGAAGGCGGACCACCAACTGGTAAGCCCATTAACATAGAAATAACAGGAGATAATTTTGATGAATTAATTGCTGTTTCTAAAAATTTGAAACGTTATTTAGATTCTTTAGCCATTCCAGGTATAGAAGAGCTTAAATCTGATTTGCAAGCTAATAAACCAGAAATAGTGGTGGAAATTGATAGAGAGCGCGCCAATAGGGAGGGAATATCTACCGCAGTTATTGGAAAAGAATTGCGTGATGCCATCTTTGGTGCAGAAGTTTCTAAGTTTAAAGATGCCAAAGATGATTATCCAATTCAATTGAGGTATGCCTTCGACCAAAGAAATAATATCAATGCCTTAATGAACCTAAAAATAACATACAGAGACATGAATATGGGTGGATTAATTCGTCAGATTCCGCTAGCCTCTGTAGCAAAAATTAGTTATGGAAATACATTTGGAGGAATTAAAAGAAAAAATCAACGTAGAATGGTTACCGTTTCTTCGAATGTATTAAGCGGGTACAATGCCAATGAAATTGTAGCAAAAATTCAAAAGTCGATTAACAATTATTCTTTACCACAAAGTGTATTGGTAACCATGACGGGTGAGCAAGAAGAGCAAGCAGAAACTGGAGCCTTCTTAGGTAAAGCCATGCTTATTTCTTTTGGCTTAATCTTTTTAATCTTGGTAACTCAGTTTAATTCGATTTCTAAGCCAATTATTATTTTCTCAGAAATCTTCTTTAGTATCATAGGTGTGTTACTTGGCTTGTCTATATTTAATATGGATGTTTCGGTGGTAATGACAGGTGTAGGAGTAATTGCCTTGGCTGGTATTGTGGTGCGGAACGGAATTCTATTGGTTGAATTTACTGATTTATTAATGGAGCAAGGCATGGAAATGAAAGCGGCAATTATTGAGGCAGGAAAAACAAGGATGACTCCGGTAATTTTAACAGCTTCGGCTACTATTTTAGGCTTGGTGCCATTGGCAGTGGGTTTTAACATCGACTTTGTGGGCTTATTTACACACTTCGAACCACATATTCACTTTGGTGGAGATAATGTGGCCTTTTGGGGACCTTTGAGCTGGACAATGATTTTTGGTTTAAGTTTCGCAACCTTTTTAACCTTAATTTTGGTTCCGGTGATGTTGTTTATTTCCAATAATATTAAAATTAAGTTTAAAATTCCTTTGGTAAAAGGTCATGCAAATAAATAATGAATAATTTTGTGCCTCATTTTCAGGCGCAAAATTATTTAATAAAAAAAGTTAAAAATTTTCTTGCATGTGTAAATTTTTGTTATACATTTGTACTCACGAAAGAGCAAAAGATATTTGAGTTTAATGAAATGTTAAACTTCATAAAGATAATTGCATCTAGGGGTAGAATGCAATTTGTTTCATAGGCTAAAGCGGGGTCCAGGCAACTGGCCCCGTTTTTTTATGCCATAGCTCCGGATAATTAATTACCTTTGAAAACTTTTAAAATTATTGAATGATCTCAGTTGCTAATTTAAGTTTGCGTTATGGCAAACGTGTTTTGTTTGAAGAGGTAAATGTTAAATTTACTCCCGGAAATTGTTATGGTGTTATTGGTGCTAATGGCGCTGGTAAAACTACTTTTTTAAAGATTTTAAGTGGCGAAATAGATGCCACCACAGGTTCTGTATCGCTTGGTCCTGGCGAGCGTATGAGTGTGTTAAAGCAAAATCACTTTGAGTTTGATGAAATGCCAGTTTTACAAACTGTAATAATGGGTAACCGCAGGTTACTAGAAATTATGCAGGAAAAAGATGCCATTTATTTAAAGCCAGATTTTTCAGATGAAGATGGACATCGCGCGGCAGAGTTAGAGGGCTTGTTCGCAGATATGGAGGGTTGGAATGCAGAGAGTGATGCCGCCAATTTATTAAGCGATTTAGGGATTAAGGAACACCAACACCAAATGCTCTTAAAGGAGTTAAATGGTAAAGAAAAGGTGCGTGTTTTGTTAGCTCAAGCTTTATTTGGAAATCCAGATGTACTTTTATTAGATGAACCTACCAATGATTTGGATGTGGAAACCATTACTTGGCTCGAGAATTTCTTGGCTGATTTCCAAAATACCGTTATTGTGGTTTCGCATGATAGACACTTTTTAGATGCGGTTTGTACGCATATTGCCGATATCGACTTTAGTAAAATTCAATTATATACGGGTAATTATACCTTTTGGTATGAAAGTAGTCAGTTAGCCTTGCGCCAAAAAAGTGATCAAAATAAAAAGGTAGAAGACAAGCGCAAAGAGTTGCAGGAGTTTATTGAACGTTTTAGTGCCAATGCGTCTAAATCGAGACAGGCAACCAGCAGGAAAAAGTTGTTGGAAAAGTTAGTTATAGATGATATTAAGCCATCTACAAGAAAATACCCTGGAATTATTTTTAGGCCCGATAGGGAATGTGGGGATCAAATTTTGAGGATGGAAGGTCTCTCAAAAAAGAATGCAGATGGAAAATTTTTGTTTAAAGACATTTCATTTGCCTTAGATAAAGGAGATAAAGTGGCCATTTTATCGCGTGATCACATGGCTATTTCTACTTTTTTTGAAATTTTAGTAGGCAATGAAAAAGCAGATTCTGGCGAGTTTATGTGGGGTCAAACCATTACAACTTCTTATTTGCCAAACGAAAATGCTAAATATTTTAGTGGCGATAACAACCTCATTGATTGGTTGCGCCAATATTCGGTAGAAAAAGATGAAACCTATATTCGTGGATTTTTAGGTAAAATGTTATTTAGTGGCGAAGAGGTTTTCAAAATGTCGAATGTGCTCTCGGGAGGTGAAAAAGTACGTTGTATGATTTCTCGCATGATGCTTACCAATGCCAATTGTCTTATTTTGGATGAACCTACCAATCACCTCGACTTAGAATCTATTACCGCCTTTAACAATGCTTTGGTTGATTGGAAGCACAATGCTATTTTTACAACGCATGACCATACTTTTATGCAAAGTATAGCTAATAGAATCATTGAAATTACACCAAATGGCTTAATTGATAAGAGGTTAACCTATGATGAATATTTGCAAGACGAACGCGTACAGGCTCAAAGGTTAAGTATGTATTCTGCTTAAAATAGGATGGAATTATAAAAAGAAGCCTCATTGAAAACAGATTCAATGAGGCTTTATTTTTGGGTAAATGAACCTAAGGCCGCTCGCGCGGCCCCGGTCCAACCTTTACTCAAGCTGCAGGGAACCTACAGCAAGATTTTTAAGGGGAATCTCCGTCCAAGACATTCAGGCTTCAGCAGGGTGTTTTCTCACTATATTATAAATTGGATAAATACCAATATTACAATAAACATGATAAAAGACATTAGGGCTATTTTTTTTGCTTTCATTGACATAACAAAGGTGAACAAAAAAAAATTACTAAAGACCACAAACAAATAACTGGTAGGTTTGATTGTTTATTTGGCAGGTCTTTAGATAATAGTGGTAAATTTTTCGAGTGCTTTTTGGAAAATTTCTCGTTTTCTGCGAGAAACTTCTACTTCTGTGCCATC
>JAUYMZ010000177.1 GCA_030699355.1 Bacteroidota bacterium
GTGCGAAGGGTCTAAACGATACCCTTTTTTTGAATCACCTCTTTGTGGGCTTCCAAATTTACCTTGTTGTCCTTTAGGCAAGCTTTCTGTTGGATTTAGACCAATCTTGCCCTTTGCCTGAGACAATGCGTCTTTTGTCCCACTTAATGAACCTTTTGATGCCCCCTTGGTTCCTGTGCTTACAGCATCAATAGCATTTTCAATAATCTTGATGTCTTTACCAATTTTACCTGCTTTTGCTAAGTCTCCTACATAAGGAATAATACCTAAACTACTAATTCCTGCAATCCAATAATCACCTTTTTTCCAAGCTAGACCTGCACCTAAACCATCTGCAACTCCAGTTGGGTCAAATACTCCAGCAATATCTAAACCTGCACTTAAAACTTCTTTGCCTTGTAGTGTATAATTACCCCCAAAATTGACACCTAAAGAAGATGCATTAATTTTGATGTCAATCATGTCTGTTTTAAGTGTTACACTTGAATTGTTTTCTCCTATAATTACAATATCGTCAAGCCTTCCGTCAGGGTCAATTCTGTTTATTGGATTGTCGCTACAAAAATTATAAGGTGTCCAACTTGGTCGCTCTTGTGCCAAAGGGTCTGGGCTTAACCAACGACTAATAACGTGAGGTTCTAAAGTTGCTTCGCTGTATGTTGAATCATACTTGATAAAAGCAACAACTTCATTTGTTATTGTATTGAACAATACAGAACCAATTTGAACAATGGTGTCAGCATCAAAAAACTCTTGATACTTTCCATCACTCAATGTTAATGCTTTAGGTGGAGTGTAACCGTATTTTTTCCATGGATTATAGTCGTTTTGTGCTTGGGCGAAGCCCAACACAAAGAGCAAAATTGCTGTAAGAAATAATTTTGTTGATTTCATTTTATTGATTTTCTTTTTTTAAAAAACTTACAATTCCATCATGCCTAATAGAAACTATCCAATTAAAACTTTCATCAAATAAATCAATATCGTCAGCACTTGGAAACCAAATGTCATAAAAGTATTTATTTAAATCAGAAGTATCTAATAAATCAATGTTATCAAATTGATACCAATTGATATAAATTTTAGGTAAAGGATAAATAGAAATACTATTTAAAGTTTCAATTAAATTAAATCCAAATATCGCATCAATGTTTTCCAAGTAACTTTGTCTTAAATTAATGGACTGTATTAGATTGTTTATTTCTAAATCAAACCTTTGTGAAATTTGATTTATTAGGAGCAAACACTCATTTTCAGACAAATGAACAAAGTTTGGAAAGTTGATTTTATATTCCTGTTCGAACAACTCAATTTTAAAATCTTCCATATCAAAGTTATTTTTTTATTGGAATAGCACCTTCAATTCCACCATTACCTCTTTTACCTTTTGAATAGTCCCAATAATTTACATGTGGGTGTTCTTCTGCTGAACCTGGTTTTGCATTTGGGTG
>JAUYMZ010000180.1 GCA_030699355.1 Bacteroidota bacterium
AACCATTGGGAGCTGGGGGAGCCGTGGTAGTTAATTGCAAGCGTATTCTATGCCAACCGCCTACCAAAAATCTATGATTACTTACACTAGGCCCGTTAAAAGTTTGATAGGTATTGGAATTAGGGGAGGTTTCAATTAAGAATTTAGTATAACCCGGGTTAATTGGAACAACATTGGTTTGAGTGTATGAAAAATCATAGAAACCACAGTTTTTGTTGGTTTTAATGATGTTGGCCATTGGCACTCTACGAACCAAAATACTAAATGAACGAGTAGTACGGGCTGGGATTGGACAAGCTCTATCTTTGGCTGTTACAACAAAATAATAAGGCAAGTTATTAGCCATATCGGCTGGGGGTGTCCAGCAGAAACGCATACTGTCATACTTTGGTCCTTGCGAGGTACGGTTGGCAGGATTGTAGGCTTTTACAAAAGTAGCACCTTTACTAACCATAAGCGCTGGGGCGTTCCAGGTCATATCAGTAGTATCCCAACCTGCGGTATTATCCCAAGCAGAAATCATAAAGCACAATTGTTGACCAGCACAAATGGAATAACTAAAATTAGGCTGAGGCGAACTTAAAACACCGTCGTTGGTCCAAGTTCGCAAAACAGGTGGATTATTCTCTGGGCAAATTCTACTATAAAACTGAATGTCCCGTCGGGTAATACCCATAAGTGTTGGCACTCCTCCCACCATTTTCCATTGTCGTACCTCAATAATAAGATTCGCAACAAATGTCCCCATTGGTCTAAAGCGCAAATCTCCGGTAATGGGGTCGATACTAATACCAATAGGTGGAACGGCAGGTGGCGATTGAATCGGAGCACCTAAGTATGGAAGTGGCACGGTTGGACTGTAAGGCGACACATAGGGTGCAGAGGCGCCAGGGCCAGTTAATGATTGACCAAAAGCATAACTTAAAGAATCACCATCAGGGTCAATCGCACCTAAGTTATAGGTAAAATCTTGTCCAGCACAAGTAACAGCAACAGGGTCATTGGTAAAAGTTGGTGAAGAGTTACATGGCGTAACGCAACGGTTGATGGTACCTTGGGTATAGAAAAGCAAACTACCTGGATTTGCCAAGGTGGTGATTGCGTTGTTTCTACAGCAAATACTGTATCCAATATTTATCAAACAACAACTAGCTGGAATAGAAGCTAAGCTAATATTTCCTTCAAAAGTATATACCTCAATACCCGGAACAAAGGTTCCTGGCGTTCTGGTACCACAATTCGTGCAAATTGATTTTTGTTCAGCGCAAAGTTGAACCACATCAAAACCACTCACAGCGGTTACTACAGTGATACTTTGACTACCAAAACCAATACCTGCGCAAGGACTAGCAGGTAGACCCGAGCCTGGAGGTGCAGTTCCACCTGTTAATACAATTGGAATATTACAAGACGGACTTAAACTTGATGGGCAATTTGCACAAAGATTTACACCCTGGCAATCTCTATATACTTTAAACTGCACGCGGTAAACACCAGGTGTTGTTGTACAAGAATAGGCAATATCTGAACCCACAACGTGGGTAGCCTGCACCTCCTGCTGGGAAACTCCCAATAACATAAGCAAAATAAAAGCGGCCAATATGGCTACTCGTTTTGCAATCTTTCGTAAGTCTATTTTTTTCATAATACTATTTCCTCATTATCCTGGTTCAAATATAATTTGGCTGTTTCTTAAAACCTTCTTAAATGTGCTATTTATTGAAAATTTTCTTGCTTTTTAACAAAAGTTTAAGTCTTTTGTTAAGACAATTTATAAAACTAGGCGAAAATGAGGTTAATTGGACAAAATTCTTGTAGCGAATATTCTACAAAATCAAAGATTTGGCATGGAGAAGCGTATGAACTAGTAAACCTCGACTTTACCCCCAAATTTGATTTAAAAAAAATAGCAAAAAGACCTTTCAATTTATGGCGCTATAGAGAGGCAATACCTATAGAAGAAGAGGCTCAAATTATTAGTTTTAATGAAGGTGGAACACCCCTTTTACCCATTCAATTTAAAGATGGCGCTAAGGCACTTATCAAACAAGAATATTTATTTCCGAGCGGAAGCTATAAAGACAGGGGATCTAGTGTTTTAATTACGCAAGCCAAATTTTTGGGCGTACAACATTTGGTTCAAGACAGCAGTGGAAATGCAGGTGCGTCTATTGCCACTTATGCTCAAAAAGCCAAAATACCCTGCGATATCTATGTTCCAGCAGATACATCAGTGGCTAAAACAACGCAAATTGCGGCCATGGGCGCCCAAATTATTAAGGTGGCAGGAAATAGAAAAGAAACGGCAGCCATGGCATTTGAAGCAGCCAAAAAAAGTTATTATGCCAGTCATTGTTTTAACCCTTATTTCTTTCATGGAACCAAAACAATCGCCTATGAAATATGCGAACAATTAAACTGGAAATCTCCTGATTCTATTGTACTTCCAGCAGGAAATGGAACGCTTATTTTAGGGGCATATATTGGTTTTAAAGAGCTGGCCGAATTAGGCATAATTTCAAAAATACCCAAAATAATAGGCATTCAAAGTAGGCACTGCAATCCTCTTTTTAAGCTATTGCATAATCCGAGTTTTGACTTAACAAATTATGTAGCAGAAGATACCTTAGCTGAGGGAATTGCTATTCCCAATCCAATCCGGGCTAAAGAAATGATGAAAGCTATAACCGAAACAAATGGAAATATTTTGCAGGTTTCAGAATCTGAAATTAAGGAAGCTTGGAAAGAAATGGCCTCGCTTGGTTTCTTTATTGAACCAACCTCAGCTGCTTGCATAGCTGGATTAAATCTGTACTTAAGTGGATTGGTTCAGCCAGAAATTTGCGTAAGTTTATTTTCTGGCAATGGGTTAAAATCTATCGAAAAAATAAGTAAAATTCTGAATATCTATTAATTACACGCTTTGGTTCGAACCAAAAAAAGAAATAGACGAATATATTTTTGAAGAATATTATTTCTAAATCAATATTGGTACTTATATTTACCTGCTGATTAATTAACAAAATGTAACTTAATACACGTTTATTCGTTACAGAAGTTAAGAAAATAAGCAACCAAAAACCATTTAACCCAGAGCAGGTAGAGTTTGCTTTGTATGATATAAACATGAAGAAATTAATTACATTTTGTTTGTTATTGAGCTTAGTTATTAATGTAAAAGCACAAATAGTAGATGAAATTATTGCTGTTGTTGCTGATAAGATAATCCTTAGGTCGGACATTGAAATTGCGTTTGAACAGCTTAGCAGAGAAGGGAAATCTAGTAATGATTCACTTAAATGCATGCTTTTAGAGCAAAAACTATTAGAGAATTTGCTGATTTTAAAAGCGCAAGTAGACTCACTTCCGGTTAATGAAGACAGGGTAGATGGAGAATTAGACGAACGTATTAGATACTTTGCCCAACAATATGGCGGCGAGAAAGCTTTAGAGGAAATTTACGGCAAAAGCATAGCGGATATAAAAGCGGCCAATAGAGAAAAAATTAGAAACAATCAATTAGCCTCTTCCATGATGGCAAAGATTGTGGCCAATGTAAAAGTTACACCAACAGATGTAAAAAACTTTTACGAATCAATTCCAACAGATAGTTTACCTTATTTCTCTGCTGAAGTAGAGTTGGCTCAAATTATTATTGAACCCAAAATTAGTAAAGAATCTAAGCAAGCAGCTCTCGAAAAAATAACAGAATTGAGAAGAAGAATTGTTGAAGATAGAGATAAGTTTAGCACCTTAGCACTTATTTATTCCGATGATAAAGGATCTGCCATCAAAGGTGGTGAACTTGGCTATTTTGGAAGGGGAATGATGGTGCCTGAATTTGAAGGAATGGCCTTTAGGTTAAAACCTGATAGTGTATCTAAAGTTATTGAAACTAAATTTGGCTACCATATTATTCAAGTTATCCAAAGAAAAGGAGAAGAAGTAAACGCCCGACATATTCTAATTATGCCAAAAATTTATGCAACTGATGTGCAATTGGCAAGGGATAAAGCAGATAGTATAGTAAACCTTATAAAATTAGACTCTATGACTTTTGAAGAAGCTGCTAAAAAATTCTCTTCAGATGAATTTACAAGAGGAAGCGGTGGCTTTATTGGCTCGGGAGGATTGGGTAATACGCATATACCGGTAGACGAATTAAGCAAAGAATTGAATATTAGCGTTCAAAGCATGGAGGTAGGAGAAATAACAGAACCCGAGTTAATTACCTTACCTGGGCCAGACCAAAAAAGGGCATGGAGAATCTTTTATTTAAAAAGTGAAACCGCTCCGCATAGGGCTAATTTAAAAGACGATTATCAAAAGTTACAAGCCATGGCTTTTGAAAAAAAACAACAACAAACAAAAGAAAAATGGGTGGAACGCTATAGAAAGCAATTCTATATTCATGTTGCTAAATCCTATTCAGATTGCCCTCAATTATCACCTTGGATTCAAAATAAATAATTAGCTATGTTATCTTTTAACAATGATGCCGAAGCCGCAAAAGCGCTTCATCAAAAATTTAATGAACTTAAAAGTGAAATTAGCAAAGCCATTGTTGGTCAGGATGCTATTGTAGAAGCTGTGCTTATTTCCATATTTTCGAATGGACATTCTTTATTAATTGGACTTCCAGGCCTTGCCAAAACTTTATTAGTTAAATCAATTTCTGAAGTATTAGATTTAAAATTTAGTAGAATTCAGTTTACACCAGATTTGATGCCGAGTGACATTACGGGCTCTGAAATTTTAGACGAACATAGAAACTTTAAGTTTATTAGAGGTCCCATTTTTGCTAATATCGTTTTAGCAGATGAGATAAACAGAACTCCACCAAAAACACAGGCAGCTTTGTTAGAGGCCATGCAAGAAAAAGCTGTTACAACAGGCGGAAAACTGCACCTTCTAGAAGCTCCCTTTTTTGTTTTAGCAACCCAAAACCCAATCGAACAAGAAGGGACATATCCTTTACCAGAAGCACAGTTAGACCGATTTATGTTTAACATAAATTTAGGATACCCTACTTTTGAAGATGAACTTGAAATTATTAGAAGCACAACCGGTAACAAAGTGCCTCAACTTAATAAAATTTTACACGGACAAGAAATATTGTATTTTCAACAATTAGTTAGGCGTGTACCGGTGGCAGAAAATGTGCTAGAATATGCCGTAAAATTGGTAAGTAAAACTCGTCCAAACACACCAATGGCCGGTGCAATGGCCAATGAATATCTTGAGTTTGGAGCTGGACCAAGAGCTGGACAATTTTTGTTGCTTGGCGCAAAATGCCACGCCTTAGTAAAAGGAAAATTTTCGCCAGATATAGAAGATGTTAAAGCCGTTGCAATGAATGTTTTGCGCCATAGACTCATTCGCAATTTTAAAGCAGAAGCAGAAGGTATTACTTCGGAGAAAATCATTGAAAGCTTCTTATAAAAAGCTTTTACTTAATTCCGTTTTTTTCGCGCCACAATTGGTTGAAAGATTTTTCCGCAATTTTTGGAAATTCTCTGTCCTCTCCCCAATCGTTTTTATAGAATTGCCTAAAAGTAAAATTCTTAAGACCAGCTGGCCTATTCATGGCTTTTCGGCTCAACATTAACTTTTTCCAAGTATACCAAGCAAGTTTTTCTCCAGTTTTTTCAAAACCTTGCACCAAACTTTCATGCCTATTGCGCAGCAAGTGATTGTGTAAATCTATGTTTACCGGACAAACATCGGTACATTTACCACAAATGGTGGAGAGATTACTGAGATATTGATATTCTTGAAAACCTTGTTGCAAGGGTGCTACAATTTGCCCAATAGGCCCAGAGCCATGACTCTGGTAACTGGCATTACCACCAATCATTTTAAATACAGGGCAAACATTGCTACAAGCTCCACATTTAATGCAACTAAGTGCCTGTCTTTGGTCTTGTGTTGCTAATAAATTAGACCTGCCATTGTCTAATAAAATTACGATAAACTCTGTAGGCCCTTCACTATCATCTTTAGAATTAGGCCCAGTAATCGTATTATAGGTAGCCAGTTGCTGTCCAGTTGAATGAGTAGAAAAAAGGCTAAAAAATAATTCTAAGTCGCTAATAGAAGGCAATATTTTATCTATAGAAGCCAAAACTATATGGGTTTTAGCAAAGGCAAAACTCAGTCGCGCATTACCTTGATTTTCTGATAAGGCTACCAAACCACTATCGGCAATTAAAAAATTAGCTCCTGTAATGCCGATATCTGCTTCATAAAATTTACTTCTAATCTCTGCTCTAACATCGCTAGCCCA
>JAUYMZ010000186.1 GCA_030699355.1 Bacteroidota bacterium
TAGCGAAGAATCTCATGCTTGACCCCGAATAGCAGTTTATGTTTATTATTAAATCAATTGGAGAGAATTACTTTCTTAATTGTTTGAAAACTATCGGAGTTGAATTGAAAGAAATAAATGCCTTTTGGGAAATTAGAAACATCGATTTTATTTTCAAAGGATTTTGCTTTTTGATTGTAAATTTGTTGTCCAACAGAGTTATAAATAGTAATTTGCATAGTAGCTAAATTTACTGAAGGAATAAAATTAACTGCTATGAATTCTTTTGCAGGATTTGGAAAAAGTTGGATTGATTCTTTAAACTCTTCATTTGATTTTAAGGATGATAAAAACATGCTATCAATAGTTAAAAAAAGCATTGAAGTGTTTATTTTACCTGAACATTGATAATTGTAATTTGTAGTGTCTAGACTATTGATTGTATCGGGTTCTAAATTGGATGAATATTTATAAAATGCATAATCATAGTTAAATAAATCAGTAATTTTTTTCTGAAAAACAAAGAGAAGATTATCTTCTTTAGTTTTAATCAAACCTGTGGCATACAAACTACTTAAAGAGTCTATTGCCTTAGTTGTTATGGTTTTTGAATCCAAATCGAATTGAAGCATTTGGCCAACTTCTCTGTCATAGGTAGAATCTGAATAATAGCTTGTAACACTAATTAATTTATTATTGATTTTATAAATAGGACCACCACCACTTTTTTCAATTTTTTTTCCAGTCCTAAAGCGTTCAATAATGGTATTATCTTTGGATATTTTAACAATTTCAACATTAAATCTTCTTAAATTAAGTGTGTCGCTAAAATAATTGCTTACAAAATAATTATCATTAATAAGTTCAACATCAAATCCTATCGTAGAAAAGGATGTGGAATCATCGAAAATAAATTGTTTTTTAACATTTAATAAGGTATCTACATGAATAAAATATGAGTGAAGCCAAACAGCTGTAGAAGTCGATTTTGAATTAAAAAAATAAGCATCTCCCGTAAGAATAAAACCATCAGGTACAATTTTAATACCTCTAATATAGCTATTATGATTATAGCTATCAAAAAAACGGATACTTTTTATTTTTTTGTTTGTAATCTTATCAATTAAATGCACGTCAATTGGAGAGTGAAGTGCTGTATCCGAGAAGCGTTTTTCATGAACTTCAATAAGATTATTCTTCTTAACTACAGGACAATACATGGTAATAGAATTTGAATCGGAGAATTTTAAGTAGTCTAATTCAAAACAGCTGTTAAGTTTTAATCTGTAAGATTGAAAAGTTTTGTTATTTGTAATAAAACCTGAAATTATATAACCATAGTCAATATCCTCAACGATGTCCTGAGCAAACAAATTATAGAAAGGGTAATTATCATTCAGGTCAATCATTTTTCTAAATTGGACAACCCCATTTTTGGATAATTTATACAGCGCTAAATAATATTTTGTAGAAAAAAGCAGAAGGTAACCTTTATCATACGTTTCAATAAAACGATGATAAAGAATTCCGTTTTCGTTACCAACTACCCTAATATTGCTTACCCATGGAGTTTGAGCCTTAGTTAAATAACTAAGTAAAAGAACAACAAGCAAAAATTTTAACTTTAGCACATTCAAGTTATTTTGAAATTATAAATTTTTGTGTGAGAATTGTTGAATCATTATTCTGAATTACACAAAAATACAATCCATTATTAATTGTCGAAACATCTAACTTATAATTTGATTTTGTCATAGAATCTTTAACTAATACACGACCCTGAATATCCACAATCTTGATAGTGAAGTTTTGATTTGTGAAATTTTGTAACTCAATATTTAGATTGTCTTTAGAAGGATTTGGATAGATTAAAAATAAACTTTCAATTTGATTCTTATTAACCTTTAATGCTTCGCTTCTACTATTGTTAGCAACAATGTCTTCATATACCAATAATTCGAAATCTTCTTCGTTAAAATAATTTAAAAGCACTTTAGCTGAAGTTGCGTATACTGTTTCTCCGGAGGCAATAAGATTTAATGTTTCCCAATGTGACGAGTTTAACGAATCGAAATTATATTCGACTTGTGCCAAGTATATAATAATTTCGTAATATGCTGAGAATGCCTGATACTCTGAATTCCCATTGTCATTAAAATTAGAAATTCCGATAATGGCCTTATTTAAATCACCTGTTTCAATATATAAAGGAATTAGTTGTGTTAAACTAAAATTTGTAGTATCATTTTCAAGGAATAAAATGGCACTATCTAGTTTAAAACTATCCAAGTAATTTTGAAGTATCCGAAATTTAATGAATTCATTTTCTTTGATAAGGGATTCAATCAAGCCATCATCATCTGGGGGTTCAGGCGCATTTGAAATGCTTTGAAGGTTTTCATTTATCCATGATTGCAATTGTCCGTTATTAGGATTATTAAACGGTAAGCAATTAAAACTTAGATTGGTATTTATTAAATTAACAGAAGAGTTAGTGAAACATTGTGGCTTACTTTTGGGGCGAATATCATAAAAATATTCTAAACTATTAACTCCAGGGTTAAGATGTAAATCACTGGTAGGCATATTGCAAATTTGACTAAAGAGGTTTCCCGAAGGCATTGATAAATTACCTTGATTAGGCATTCCAGGATTACTAGAAATAGCCCAATCGTAATTATTTACATTTTGAAACGTATTACATTTTAATTGTAGGCCAATATTGTTAAGAGAAGATTGAAACCCAGTTGTAATATTGTCGAAAGTGTTTTTATAAACTACATGCCCATTTGGTCCTGAGTTTGAAATATACAATCCTCTGTATAAATCTCCGCCAGAAACGTAGCTGCCAATGCCATTAATTGAATTAAAATTTATATTGTAGCCGACACAACCATCTAAATAGATTCCAGAAAAATCATAGTTTTTGTTTTGATTAAGGTTGATTATATTCTCATGAAGTCCAACTCTAGCTGTTGAATTAATTTTTATAGGTAAATCTACATTTTCGAAAAGGTTCTGATATATACCGTTTGGATAACGATTATGTGTGAAATTAGTGATTGAAATTCCAATATGCATATTATGGAAATTTGAATTATTCACTCTTACTGTTCCAAATTTATTATCAATTCCTCCGCCAATAGAACCATAAAAGTGGCAATTATTTATTTCAACAAATTCGGTATTGTTAGCACTGATGTAAAAGTCATCTGACGTTACACTACTAATATTATCGTTATTGAAGGTGCAGTTATTGATTTTATAAATTCGGGAAAATAGCCCTTTTCTGCCATTGAATACAATACTTCTTTTGCATTTCATGAAATTGCAATTATCTGCTGTAAACACTGCTCCAAAGGCATCTAATGGATGAAAATATTTGCCAACTAAAACAGCGGTATTGGCATATCTTATTTCAGCATCATTTTTTAAAATTAGAATTCCATGGCCGTTAGAGGCATTATATACGCCAGAAATTACGTCATCATATGTAGGGTGTGTTGATTCTAACTTCCTTCCGAAAACTTCAAAACCTTCCCAGAATTGAGATCCATCATTATTTGTTTCGGTAATTAAAGCGCCATCAACAATCACTCTAGCATAATTATTTATTGTAATTTTTTTTCCAGCTTCAATATATATTGTTCCTTGAATTGTTAAGGTTGCACCATCTGAAACGATAATGCCATCATATGTGCCACTATTTATAGTAGTTGTATAGTTAAAAATTGTTGGCGCAGCACTTGCAACAGTTGTTAATTTTATTAATAAAATAATAAAAATCAAATGATTAAATTTTTGTTTCATAGTAATTGTATTTATTATATACAAATCTAATTGGTGATTTCTAAATATTTTATTAAAATTATCTTATTATTTCATATGTTAAATTTCCTGACGGAACATTCTTATTAATGGACATAAAATTCCTTGTATTTATTACCGTTAGCAAATACGACAGCCTCATTTCAGAACAAGCCATGTTTGAGCAAGCCGCATCATGCCAAATAGCGCATATCGCCTATCTAAGCAAATCCGCCCACATGGGTATGGTAGAAGAAGCCGCTTTGTTGAATGTGAAGATGTTGGGGTATATACAAGCGTAGGGGTAGTTATAATTAGTGTTTATGTATCATTGCTGTCCGAGAAAATCCTACTACAAGAATGAAGATCCTTCGCTCCACGTTGTTGCGCTCAGGATGACAATATTTTATATCTAAAAGGCAGAGGGCTTAGAGGCAACTTTGCTGCCTCTAAGCCCTCTGCAGATGAAAATAAACTTATAGCGAGTTCTTCTGAGCGATAGCGAAGAATCTCATGCTTTTTACTGGAAAGCAAGCCTTCAAACCGATTAGTTTTTTACCAAAACCAATAAAGGTATGTGTGTATGAATGGCCATTTTCTTGCTTAAACTGCTGTGAAATAACCTATCAAAAAAGCTTCTATTGTGCTTTGCCATAACCAATAAATCAACCTGTTTTTCTTCTACATACTGGTTTATGGTTGGTACTACATCACCTTTTTCTAAATCTATAAACGACATGTTTGGATAGGAGAATTGGGCTCTGTTTTTCTTGAAGAAATTATTCTCGGCATTAAAATACCTATCCGATTCTGATTTAACATGCACTATGTCGAGCGGACAATCATATTGCTCTGCAAAGTAAATGAGGCGCATCATAGACGGGAATTCTGGTTCGTTGTAATCGGTGGCATATACAATGCGCGTAAGGTCTTTGTAGGTGGTTCCTTTTGGAATTACCATAACCGGAATTTGTGTTTTTGAAACCACAGATGAGGCATTGCTACCAAATAAAATTTCGGCTGCACCGCTAGCGCCTGTAGTACCTAAAATAATTAAATCTGCTTCTTGTTTTACGGCAAAATCGCAAATTTCATCGGCCACAAAACCATACCTGCTTTGTGTGGTATACGCAACACCGGCTGGTTTTAATACGTCTGTTTCTAATTTTAAAAATTGCTCTGTAGTTTGGTCTTCAATTTCTTTTACAAACATCTGATAAGTTTCGGCGGGCATAGTAGCATCTACCATAGCCACCTGATTGATGTGTAAAATATGAACAGAGGCCTTCAATTTCTTGGCCAATGAAAGGGCATATTGCATGGCTTGTGTGGCAGCTTCCGAAAAATCGGTTGGAACAATAATGTTTGAAATCATATCCGTATGTATTATTAGTTGCTAATATTTGGTTCAGCCAAAATTAAGCTTTTTGAACCGATTAGTTTATAAAGAAATTCTTATGTTTTGCTGATTTTCATCATGCTTTACAAAATAATTTTGCTCAGAAGTTTGGAAATCCTTTTTCTTTATTGTTATTTCATTGCCTAAATTAAAAACAAATATGTCAACTAAAAATCAGCAAACCTCCTTAATTACGCTTGCGGTAGTGTTTTTCTTTTGGGGTTTTGTAGCGGCATCTAACGGAATATTTATTCCTTTTTGCAAAAGCCATTTTAATTTAAGTCAGTACGAATCTCAATTAATAGATGCTTCTTTTTATGCGGCATATTTCTTTGGCAGCTTTTTTCTTTACTTTTTTTCGCAAATAAATAAACGTGATATTCTTAATAAAATTGGGTATAAATCGGGCATTGTTTATGGCTTGTTAGCCTCGGTTGTGGGCGCTGGTTTGTTGAGTGTTTTTTCTGGATTAGAGCAGGTAACATTTGGCATGATACTAGGCGCATTTTTTATTATTGCCCTCGGTTTTTCGCTGCAACAAACTGCTGCCAATCCGTTTGTGGTAGCGCTTGGTCCGGTTGAAACAGGCACACACCGATTAAACTTTACAGGGGGCGTAAATTCTTTAGGCACCTTACTTGGCCCCATTGTGGTGAGCATTGTTTTGTTTGGTTCTATTGGCAGTGCACAAGAGGCAACTATAGGCAATATTCAAACCTTGTACTGGATTTTAGCTGCATTATTTGCGATAGTAGCGGTGTTCTTTTTTGTAAATAAAAGTTTGCCAACCATCACTTCAGACGATGCCATTGAAAATAGCAGTAAGGCCACCCAAACCTTGTTTATTATTGCCATTCCTGTGGCTATTTTACTGTTTTTAACGAACTTTTTACCAGCCTTTATTGGCGATAACTTTATATTTATTTGCTTGGTAGTGGTGGTAGGCATTTTATTGTACGCTTTATCTGCCTCCAAAAACAACGCGGCCGCCTGGGGTGCCATGCATTACCCACAATTGGTTTTGGGTATGTTGGCTATTTTTACGTATGTAGGAGTGGAGGTTACCATCCAAAGTAATATGGGGGCTTTGCTGCAATTACCTGAGTTTGGCGCGTACGATGAATCTAACATATCAAATTTCATCAGTTTATATTGGGGAAGTTTAATGATTGGCCGTTGGACAGGCGCCGTAAGTGCTTTTGATATATCTTCTAAAACACGGCAATTGCTCACTTTTGTAATGCCTTTTTTAGCTTTCGGTCTGATCCTATTTGTTAATTATTACAGCGGAAATGCCATAGCAGAATTATTGCCTTATTTAATATGTATTGTAGTGGCTGTGGTAGCCTTCTTTTTGGGCAATGAAAAGCCTGCCAAAACGCTTTTACTCTTTGCTTGTATTGGTATAGTGGGCATGCTTATTGGTTTGGTAACAACAGGCAACATCGCTTTATTTGCTTTTATTAGCGGTGGTTTGGCTTGTAGTATTATGTGGCCAAGTATTTTTTCTTTGGCCATTGCCGGCTTAGGAAAGTATACCTCTCAGGGTGCATCGTTTTTAATTATGATGATATTGGGAGGAGCCATCATACCGCCAATACAAGGTAAAGTGGCAGATAGCATGGGTATTCATGTGTCTTATTTTATTCCGGTTTTGTGTTTTGCTTATTTGGCGTTTTTTGCGTTAAGGTCGAAGGCAATTTTAAAATCGCAAGGAATTTTTGTAGACGATTTGGGCGCCAAAGCGGGGCATTAGTGTTTCGGTTTGAACCCAAAAATGGAAAATAGGGGGCAGAATCGACTGAATTTTAAGGAATGCGAATAATGCTTTGCCTTGAAATTGAGGGGCATAGATAAAAAATGACAGAAACTTTCAAAATCTATTGCAAAATCGGGTATTTAGAATATTTTTGCACCTCCTTAAACACAAGGAATCGGGGTGTAGCGTAGCCTGGTATCGCGCCACATTTGGGATGTGGAGGTCGTAGGTTCGAATCCTGCCACCCCGACAGAAAGCTCAGCAGCAATGCTGAGCTTTTTTTGTTTATTGCCACGAATGCATGTGTTTTTTGCCACGAATGCACGAATCTATTGCCACGAATGCACGAATGATTTTTTGTTTTATTGATTAATAATTGCGCTTGTAACTTGTTAATTAATGCCGCTATTTTCTTCGGTATTGTTTTAGTTATTGCGAATACTTGAAGCTTGTTAAATTTCGAAATTAATTAGCTTGGATTTTCGCTCTGCGCCAGCTCAGCACTTTGTGTTTTAGTGCATCATAGAAGAGGCCAAACAACAACAACAGTGCCGGTACAAATAAGATATGTAGTTGAAATGGCGCATAGAATACACCGCCAAAAATGCCACCTAAAAAGAACCATACAATAATTCGTAAACGAAGTTTAATAGAAGATAAAAGCCTTATTCGTTGGGTAAAGGTTTTATAGAAAAATAGCTGCGATAACTCTATTCCTAAGTCGGTAAACAAGCCCGTTAAATGCGTGGTTCTAACCAATGCATCAGAAATTCTGGTTACCAAAGAATTTTGTATGCCCATGGCAAATAACAAACATAAAGCAATGCCATTTGCGTATTGCGGAATTAAATTTTCACCCTGCCAAGCAATCAACAATAAGATACAGCTTTCTATAAGTACAGGTAATAAGTAGATATGTTTATCACTTTTCTTAGAAAGACTTTCGGCCAAAAAACTAGAAACAAAAGAACCCAAAAAGAAGGCAAAAATGAAAAGAAAATAAATGATACTATCGGTGAGTTTAAGTTTAAAAACTTCATCAACAAAAAAGGCAAAATGACCTGTAACATTTGTGGTGAGTATATTTACAGAAAGAAAGCCAGCAACATTTACCATTCCCGCCACAAACGAAAGCAACGAAGCAATTTTCTTATTGTGGTTAAGTGTCCTAGTTTTTCCCTGATGCCTAAACATGTTGTAAATTCCCCGCAATGTAAGATTTCTTTCCCACTTATAGTCCCACTCAGCAGCCAAAATCGCATCAATAACCGCATTTACTCATTCACCCTTTAAAAGTAAGCTTTTAACATAGTGGTCTTCCTTGATTTACAGGTAAATTTAATCACCCACAAAGTAGATTCATTATGTAGGCAGGCAAATGCATGATGATACAAAGCTCATTTATGTTGTTGCGGCACTCATTTAAAATAATTAGAGCCTATTGCCATTAGTTTTAGGCTGAGTGTTTAATTATTGCTGCCTGGTAAAAAGCCTTTTGTTTATTGGCGGCTGAGCCGCCAATAAACAAAAGGCCCTAACAACTAAAACATTGTCATTCCGACCGCAGGGAGGAACCTCATACTGTTTAAACGCACAAAAAAGCCCGATTCCGAACTTCGGAACCAGGCTTTTCTTGTTTGGTTTACCTTCGCTAAAGCTGCGGCAAACGATGGCGGAGAGAGCGGGATTCGAACCCGCGGTAGATATTACTACCTACGTCGGTTTAGCAAACCGGTGGTTTCAGCCTCTCACCCATCTCTCCGGGTCTAGCTGAATTTACTTTTAAAGAATACTTGCTTTCGCTATTATTACTTTTAAAGGACTGCAAATCTATGATTCTGGAACTAATTAGCAATTCCTTTTTTATTTTTTTTTTAGTTCTCCGCTTTTTTTTTGAACATCTAAAATTGTTGGAAATCTAAATGGCACATTATTAGGTTTTTAGCTTTAAGTTCGTTTTTTTACCCAATTCCTCTGCATCAAAAACATATTAAAATTGGTCTAAATGTTGTTGTATTGATTAATTAAATCCCCCAATTATGGCAAAAGAACTTTCGCATAACTACAAGATAAGAGACATTAAAATTTTTGGCTCTACAGAGTGGCTCGCCAATAATGAGAAAAAATACCGCATGGTATTTGATGAAGCGGAATGCAGCTTCATTTATTGTGAACTTTCTTTTTTTAATAAATTATTCGATGAGCAGGATTGGTCTGCTAGAATTAGTCTCAAATGTGTGAATGATGAGGATGGCTCTGAGGTTTGCAATTTAACCGCCGATAGGAATATTACTAAGGAAGAAAATATCGTTTTTGTTCGGGAAGGTTGGGGTGTAAAAAATCCAGGAAATTATTGGAAAAAGGGCATTTACCGCTGGGAAGCATGGATAGACAATGAGTTTGTAGGGGAGAAGGTGTTTTATATCATAGATTTGGGCTTGGTGTCTGAAACCGTAAATCCTTTCTTTAAAATGAGTAAGGTGAAGTTATATGAAGGTCCGGAAACCAACGTGCTGGCACCCGAGCGTAAATATTACTCGGTATTTAGTAGTGAAGAAACCCGCTACGTTTGGTTAGAACTTGAATTGGAAAATTTAATTCAAGAAACAGCCATTTGGCCCTGCGAGTTGCAATTCTATTTTCATACCAATACAGGTCAGTTAAAAGGAAATATTGATAAATTACTTTTTGTAAATACAGCCAACAAAACATTCGAGT
>JAUYMZ010000187.1 GCA_030699355.1 Bacteroidota bacterium
AGCCAAACATACAACCAAATGAAAAACCCAAAAGGGGCGCTAGCCCTGACATCTCAGTAGCCAAACATACAACCAAATGGAAACCCCAAAAGGTGCGATAGCCCTGATATCTCAGTAGCCAAACATACAACCAAATGAAAAACCCAAAAGGGGCGCTAGCCCTGACATCTCAGTAGCCAAACATACAACCAAATGGAAACCCCAAAAGGTGCGATAGCCCTGATATCTCAGTAGCCAAACATACAACCAAATCCAAACCAAAAGGGGCGCTAGCCCTGTAATCTCAGTAGCCAAAAATGCCCCAAATGGAAAACCCAAAAGGGTCGTTAGCCCTGACATCTCAATAGCATTCGTTTTCTATGTACGATAATCTTTGTATTATTGACGTGATATCTTCTTATAACAAAATCAAAAATAATGACCAACTCCGACATTGCAGATATGCTGAAGGCTTATGCAGATTTAAGCGAATTACATGGCGAAAATCCTTTTAAAATTAAATCGTTTGCCAATGCCTCTTTTAGAATAGATAAAATGCTTGAACCTTTGTTTGGTAAAAACCTCGAGCAACTAGAAAAAGTAGAAGGTATAGGCAAAAGTATCTCGCAAAAATTGGTTCAAATTTTTGAAACCAATTCCTTTCCAGAACTTCTTGAACTCATTGAAGCCACGCCCGAAGGTGTAAGAGATATTATGCGTATTAAGGGCATCGGACCAAAAAAAGTAGCTGTTATTTGGAAAGAAATGAACGTTGAAAGCATCGGCGAGTTATTGTATGCCTGCAAAGAAAATCGCTTGGCTCAGTTCAAGGGTTTCGGACTAAAAACGCAAGAAGCAGTGCGTAAACAAATTGAATTTATGTTTGCGCATGCAGGGCATTTTCATTATGCCAAAGTATACCCCGTGGCAAACGAATTTTTACAGCAAATACAAGCTTTTGAGTCGGTTGACCACGTTTCGTTTGTTGGCGATTTTTACCGCAAAATGGAAACTTTATCCTTGGTAGAAATATTAATTGGCACCACAGATCCAGTATATTTTTCAGAGGAATTTGCTTCCTTTTTTGAGTTCGAATTAAGCGATGAATCGTTTAAATTGGAGGGATTTACTTTTAACATACAAGTATGCCCAAGCAATCAATTTATATGGCAACAATTTATATTAGGTTCGAACCAAAACCATGCAGAAAAAGTAATTCAAAGATTAGGTTCAAACCGAAATGACTTTGCTGCTGATACAGAAATATACACGGCCGCAAATATGGCGTATGTGTACCCTGAAATGCGCGAAGACCGCGGAGAAATTGAGCTTGCCATTGCCCATAAATTGCCCGTTTTAATAGAATATGCTGATTTAAAAGGTCCGCTACACAACCACTCAACCTACAGTGATGGCTTACACACTTTAGAAACCATGGCCGATTTTTGCCTTAAACAAGGCTATCAATATTTGGGTATGGCAGATCATAGCAAGAGTGCTTTTTATGCCAATGGATTATCTGAAGAACGTGTGGCCCAACAACAGGCAGAAATTGCTAAGCTGAACCAAAAATATGCTGGTAAGTTTAAGATTTTTGCAGGCATTGAATCGGATATTTTATACGATGGTAGCTTGGATTACGACGATAGTATTTTAAAAACATTTGATTATGTGGTGGCCTCTGTTCATAGTGTTTTAAAAATGACAGAAGAGAAAGCGATGAGCAGATTAATAAAGGCCATAGAAAACCCATATACCACTATTTTAGGTCACCCCACTGGAAGATTATTATTAATGCGGGAAGGCTACCCCATAAACCACCACAAAATAATTGATGCCTGCGCCGCCAATGGCGTAATTATGGAGTTAAATGCCAACCCTTATCGCCTAGATATGGATTGGCGCTATATAGATTATGCCTTAAACAAAGGGGTAATGATTAGCATTAACCCTGATGCGCACGAGGTAGAAGGTTTTTACGATATGTTCTTCGGCATAGCCGCAGCCCGCAAAGGCGGACTTCCAAAAGAAATGTGTTTCAACGCACAGCCGCTTTCGTTTTTAGAGGAGCATTTTGCTAAAAGGTAGGTTTAAAGTTTAAGGTTTAAACCTTAAACATTAAACTTTAAACCCTATAAGTCTGGATTCTGGACTCTAGATTCTGGACTCTAAATTCTAACTTCTCTCAACAACCCACTGCGCTACCTTAGGACCTAATTCTTTTTGAGATTTAGCCCCTACAAATACACCGATATGTCCGCCAGGGAAAGCATATTCTTCTTTGTCTTTTGAACCAATAATTTTCATGATTGGCTTGGTAGAGCTATTCGGAATAATATTGTCTTGAGTGGCATAGATATTTAAGAAAGGCATGGTAATGTTTTTAAGGTTTACCTTGTGACCACCTAATTCAAATTCGCCTTTGATAAGTTTGTTATCTCTCCACAAATCTTTGATGTATTTACGGAACATTTCGCCGGCTAAATCTGGACAATCATTTTTCCATTTTTCCATGCGCAAGAAGTTACTCAATTTAGCTTCGTCTTGCATTAAATCTACCATGCCAAAGTATTTGCTAATATCGGCACTTGGCTTAAGCGAGCTAAAACCAGCGTTTAACATATCGGCAGGTATAATTCCAAGGCTATCAACCATGGCATCTACATCTAAATCTTTGGTCCATTTGTATAGCATACACTCATTGGCACCAAAATCGAAAGGCGTTACATAAACAGTTAAGGTCTTTAATTTTTCTGGAAACAATGAAGCATAAATGGCACTAAAAGTACCACCTTGACAAATACCCATTTTATGGATTTTCGGACTCTTAGTAGTTTTGCGCACAAAGTCTACGGCATCATTCATAAACCCTAAGATATAATCTTCCATGGTTAAGAATTTATGCTGTTGTTTTGGGTATCCCCAATCCATGATGTAGATATCCAAACCTTCATCTAACAATTTCTTCATCAAAGAACGATCAGGCTGCAAATCCAACACATCATGACGGTTCATGATGGCAAAAGAAACCAAAACCGGAATATTAGATTTAGCCGGAGTATCTCTTTTATAGTGATATAATTTTACTAAATCATTTTGCCATACTAATTCTTTAGGCGTGGTGGCCACTTCAACTTCTTCCATTTTAGAAAGAATTTCGTAACCAGAAATCATCTTCTTACTTGTTGCTTGGAGTTCATCCATCATTTCAGAAAAGCTATTCGGATTTATCATAATTGTATATTTTTTTACAGAGGCGATTTAAACAAATTTTTATTAAAAAAAAAGCCACAGAAAATTGGCAAAACCAATTCTCCGCAGCCTTTAATATAAACAAACACTAAACTTTATGCGTTTTTAGCAGTTTTTTTTGCCGCAGCTTTTGGCTCTTCAGCAACAACTGTTTCAGTATCTAATTGCTTTTCTAGCATGTTGATACGTTTTTTTAATTCGTAAACGGTTTGGTATAACTCGTCCATTTCTGTGCGATTGATAACAGGCAAATGGCTCATAGATTTTTCCATTTCTTTTTCAATCTTTTTCTTCATGGTTAATTGCAAAGAACTAACTTCTGCCATTAATTTAGAATATTCGTCGGTTTCAAACAAAGCAACCATGTGCTTATCATGAATACTCAACCACTCTTGGTATACATTTGCAAAAGCTTTCATGTCGTCGCCATTGCGCATTTTGCTGTACAAAGTTTCAGACAATTCATCCATTGCTTTTAAGCCTGTAGCATACATCATATACTGCAACTGAGAATTTTTCATGTTGTAGGTAGTAAGCATATTGCTTATTTCCTTCATGCTATCCATCATTTTAGATTGATCATTTACTGGCATCAATTTAGTTAATGGCGCAAAAGCATTATTCATTTGGCTGTACATGTTTTGGTAGTTGTTAAACATGGTTCCAAACATATCTGTTGGCATCATAGAAGCCATCTGACCATTCATGTTAGCTTTCATGTTATCAAACATTCCTTTATTCATGTCCATCATGTTAAACATACCATTTTTCATTTGGTCGTTCATGTTTTTCATGAAATCTGGCTGCATATTGAACATTTTATCCATCATGTTTTTGTACATTTCTGTATTAAACATGCTCTTAAACATTTCAGGGGTGTAAGTATTATCGTTTAAGCTCTTCATCATTGGCATCATCATTTCAAACATCTTCATATACATTTCTGCATTGTTGAACAAACCACCAAATGATTCTTTTGCAGTACCATTGTTAAAGTTTTTCATCATTTCAGAATAAGTACCGCTCATGCTTTCTTTCCATGAGTTAAACATATTCATCATATTGCTATAATCATTGGTCATGTTGTTCATTTGGGGCATACCTTTGAACATACCTTGACTCATATCTTGCCAATTTTTGGCCATTTCCATTTGGCTATTCATCCAGTTGGTGAAGAAAGAAAGAGCTTGATTGTTTTTGTTTTCTCCTTGTGTTTGGTTGAACCAATCCATTTGGCTATCATACCATTTTTTGAAGAAATCTGAATTAAAATCTACCTTGCCATTCATCATAGCTTTCTGCATTGTTTCTGCGGCAGTTGTAAAAGTTTCGGTAGCTTTTTTTTGCATATCTGCAAAAGATTCAAACATGTTCTTGTTTTCCATATTTTTTTTGTTATTATTGTTTTTTCAAAGGTGATTTAGGTGGGGTCCCAAATCGGGCGCAAAATTAAGACAATTTATTAATTTTCAACCCTATGTCTGTTATTTTTAGGTAAACAGGGCTCAAATCAGCCACTATCTAAGGAAGAAATTTACGCGCATTTATCATTTTTGTATAAGCTAAAGCCCTTTTTTAGGAAATTCTCCCTCCCATTTTTCGTAAAATTTCAGTTTTGTAAGTATTTTTTTTCGGCTTGAACCGATTTTTTGGAGGCAGGGATTATACTCTTTGAAAATACAGAGGACTCATTTTATCATTTATAGACATTCCTGTCTAAAGAAAATCTTATTTCAACCATTGAGATTCTTCGCTCCACTACGTTGCGCAGAAAGACATTATTGCAGAGCTTAGAGGCATAGAGCTTAGAGGCATCGGGTCATTCAGAGCGTTAGCGAAGAATCTCATATTTTTTTTCCAGACATCCATTATTTGTAAATTCAAAAGCTAAAGATTATTTTGGCTGAACCAAAAGATATAGCCCATGAAACTTACCTGTTCAAAATCAATTGAACAAACATACTACCACAAATCACGGGTATACTAATGCATTGCAAATATGCGGGTGCCATGAAAATGACAGTAAATGATACATTCAAAAAAAATCTACTATTAGAAATATATGAAAACACTTTTTGCAACACTAATTATTATATGTACTTCATTAAACACTCTTGCTCAAAAGAAATACGATAATATTGGAGAGTTTGGAGAGTTTAAATCAAATTGGGCTTTAGTTGAAATTGATAATAAATTTGGTTTTATTGATGACAAAGGATTTGAAATAGTAAAACCCATTTACGATAAAATTGCAGCATTTGGCGAATATAAATCAAACTGGGCAATGGTTCAGCTTAATAATAAAATTGGATTCATCAATAATAAAGGCAAAGAGATAATACCTCCAAAATACGAAAAAGTTGGGCAATTTGGAGAGTATAAATCTGGTTGGGCATTGGTTCAGCTTGAAAACAAACTTGGCTTTATAAATAACAAAGCAAATGAAGTAGTAAAACCATCTTTTGATAAAATTGGACCATTTGGTGAATACAAATCTAATTGGGCAGAAGTTATTGTTGACAACAAAAAAGGATTCATTAACACAAAAGGAAAATTTGTATTTGAAGAAAACAATATAAAACAAAACAAGCGCCTTGCGCTATTTGCAAAATAAATTATATATGCCACTCAAACTACAATACGCCTCCGACCTTCACTTAGAATTCCCAGCCAACAAGGCATTCTTAAAGCAGCACCCTTTAAAGCCGGTGGGTGATGTTTTGGTATTGGCGGGCGACATTGTACCTTTTGCAATCATGCATAAACACCAGGATTTTTTTAGTTATGTGGCAGACAATTTTAAAACCACGTATTGGCTGCCTGGCAACCATGAATACTATCATTTTGATATAGCCGAAAAAAGTGGTGTGCTGAATGAAGCCATTCGCAGCAATGTATTTTTGATAAACAATACTGCTGTAGTGCACGAACATGTAAAATTGGTTTTCTCTACTTTGTGGAGCAAAATAAGCGAGGGTAATCAATGGCAAATTGAGCGGAGCTTAAATGATTTTTACCAAATAAAAAACAAAGGATTTAGGTTTACTACCGAGGCTTATAATCTATTGCACGAGGAGAGTTTGCGTTTGGTTCAGACCGAAATAGAAAACAACACGGAAGAAAAATTAGCAGTATTTACGCACCATTGTCCTACCCTACTCCAATACCCAGCCCAATACAAAGGCAGCATACTCAATGAAGCCTTTGCGGTGGAATTGTTTGACCTGATTGAAGCATCCGAAATTACGTGCTGGAT
>JAUYMZ010000191.1 GCA_030699355.1 Bacteroidota bacterium
CTTCCAAATCTTAGGGTTGGGAGAAGATGAAGGCGCATCACCCTTTAACAACAAATACCCAGAGGAACGTTTTTACAACAGAACAGTTGTAATTGATATTCTTCCAAAAAAATAATATAAAAGGCTTTGAAAGTTTGTGTACAGGCACAAACCTAAAGACCATTCATATTAGATTTGTTTCTTGTTTCAAAAGGCTGCTGGGAGAAATTTCGGCAGCCTTTTTTTATTGCCTATTGATGTGTGATAGATGTAACATGTATAAGAACTTATGTAACAATAAAACTATAAACATACCGCACCTTTGAGCTATAGGTAATCACCTAATAAATAAACATAATTATGACAAACTTAACAGAATTAAAAGGCAATTGGAAAGAGACCAAAGGAAAATTAAAGCAACAATTTGCCACCTTAACGGATGATGATTTATTATTTGAAGAAGGCAAACAAGACGAATTGGTTGGCAGATTGCAAGTAAAATTGGGCAAAACCAAAGAGGAGATACATAAAATAATTTCAGGATTTTAGGTTCAAACAGAAAAGAAAAAAACAATGAATAAAATACTAACATATACTGCTATTGGATGCATAGCCATTTTAGCAGCATGCGATTCTCCAGCCAAAAAAGTAGAGAAAGCAAATGAAAATTTAATAGCTGCTGAAGCCAACTTAGACCAAGCACAAAGAGACTCGGCAGAAAACTTTGAGAACTTTAGAAGAGAAGTAAATCTATTAATTGACGACAATGAAAAAGCAATCATTTTTTACAAGAATCAGATTAAAGCTGAGAACAGAAAAATAACAGATGCAGAGCAAAAAATGATTGATCAACTTGAGCAGCGCAATATCAATTCTAGAATTAAAATTAGAGAGTATAAAGAAAATGGCAAAGACGAGTGGAAGGCATTTAAAGTAGAATTTAAGCACGACATGGACGAATTGGGAGAAGCCATTAAAGGATTAACAGTTAAAAACAAATAAACAAATATTTATGCATACAATTAAGAACATCTTACTTACGCTGTGTTTACTTACAGCATTAAGTATTTCTACGCAAGCACAAGAAAAATACGGCAAAGCATTAAACGTTGGAGTGGGCATTGGAGGTTATTCTGGCTATTATGGATACGCAGGGCAAACCATGCCAGTTATACATTTAGATTACGAATTTGATGTAGCAAAAAACTTCACCTTGGCCCCCTTTGTAAACGTGTACTCATACTCTGGCAGGTATTATTACAACTACAACAAAACTGGGTATAGGTATTACAATTATAGCGAAACAGTAATACCAGTTGGTGTAAAAGGAACATACTACTTTGATTCGTTTTTAAAAGCCAACAGCAAATGGGATTTTTACCTAGCCGGTTCATTGGGATTTGCGATAAGAAATGCCAAGTGGGATGCCGATTATTATGGCGATAAATACGCACATAACCGAGCAACTAACTTGTTTTTAGATGTTCATATTGGAGCAGAATATCATTTTAACTCAAAAATTGGAGCCTTTTTAGACTTATCTAATGGCGTATCTACAATTGGTTTGGCATTTCATGGCGGTAAATAATAATACAGGAGCATGAAAAAAACGATACAACTTATTTTATTGGCGCTATGCTTCGGCATAGCCCCTTTAAACCAACTATTGGCGCATACAAACGCACCTTTGCCAAAGACCACACTCACAGAAAAAAACAATCCGATTGCCTTAATTAATCGTTTAGAACAAATTGAACAATTAGATAAAAGCAAGCTAAGCAAAGGCGAAAAGAAAATTTTAATTAAAGAAGTAAAAGCCATAGAAAAGCAATTAAAAACGATGGATGGCGGCGTGTATTTATCGGTTGGTGCCATCATTATTATTTTGTTATTACTTGTTTTGATCCTATAAAAAATGAGTTCATTATTATACAACATCGCCATCGTACTCATTATTATGTGGCTCATTGGCTATTTTGGTTTTCATTTTGGAGGCCTTATACATATTTTACTGGTAATAGCACTAGTATCTGTTATCCTCAGATTAATTCAGGGTAGAAAACTGTAAACGAACAATATGGAAAACGACAACAATACAGGTAAAATGCTTGGAGCATTATTACTTGGGGCAGCCATTGGCGGCGCATTAGGAATTTTATTTGCGCCTGATAAAGGAAGTGAAACCCGCAGAAAAATTTCTGCCAAAGGAGAAGATTTAACAGATTCTATGAAAAACAGCTTTCAGGCACTTTTACATGAAGCCAAAGAAGAAGTAGAGTTAATTAAAAACAAAGGTAAAGAACTGCTCAACCACGACCTTACCTCATTAGACAAGGCATAATACACCAAAAGTATTACCTAATTTTAACCCATAGGTTGCTTAATTTACGTTAAGCAACCTTAGTTATTTATAAAAATGGAAAACATAAACAATCAATTCGACCCCTTGCTTAAAAAATTAGAAAACCTAAGCACAACAACACTCGAATTATGGCGCTTAAAAGGAATACAAAAAAGTATTGAATTAGGCTCGGCCCTCATAAGCAATAGTATAGCCCTGCTATTTTTACTTATAGGCATCCTATTTTTAAGCATTGGAACAGCCTTGTATATTGGCAGTTTATTATCAAAATCCTACTATGGTTTTGGGATAGTAGCTCTTTTTTATCTACTCATCTTTACGCTGTTAATTGTATTTGGTTCAGCCATAAAAAAATGCTTAGCCAATACGTTTACCAAGGCTATTTTTAATTAAAAACACAATGAAAGAAATCAAAAATACCAACGATTTGGCACTACAAATTCTGGCATTAGAAGCCAAATCTAAAGAAGAATGGCCTTTGTTTAAAGAAGAATTAATAAGCACTACCGAAAACCTAAATCCCTTGAATTTGATTAAAAATTCTATACAAAAATCTGTGACCACGCCCCTATTAAAAAACAAACTATTGGCAGGAATTGTAGGCATGGCAGCTGGTTATGCCAGTAAAAAACTGGTATTTGGTGCCACCCACAACATTGTAAGTACATTAGCCGCTACCCTATTAGAAACAGAAGTAGCAACTGCCGTAAGCAGTGAGCCAGAAAAAATTGAATTGATTTTAAACATGGCCAAACGCCTTTTTAAAAAGAATGAAACTGCTTAACCTACCCTTTTATGTTAAAGCCTCTATATTATGCGTAGGCTTATTTACCTTTATTCAAATTTTAAGTATAGGTGAGGATATTATTGTACCGCTTATTTTCTCTGCTATTATAGCTTTGGTTTTACAAGTATGTGTAGCCTTTCAAATTAAAAAAGGAGTTCCTAAAATATTGGCCATAAGCATTACCCTAGTGCTGCTTTTTGTTATAAGTTTAGGCTTGATATTTTATATTTCATCGCAGTTAACTTTATTGGTAAATGCCATACCAGAAATCATAGACAGGCTGGTGCCCATGATAGAAAACAGCAAAAAATACCTGGGTAATCAATTTAATTTTAACGCACGCGAAATGGGGCAATACAGCAATGAGTTAAAAGAAAACTTAATTGCAATAAGCAAATCGCTTATTGGTTCAACCCTATTAAACATTGGCAGTTTGCTCTTTCTTAGTTTTTTAATTCCGGTGTATCTTTTTATGTTTTTGTACTACCAACCTTTATTAAAAGAAGTAGTATACCAAACCTTTAAAGGTTCGAGCAAAGAAAAACTACAAACATTAATTGGTTCAAGCAAAAAGATTATTCAAAAATACTTGGTTGGATTATTGGTTGAATCTGCCCTAGTAGCAGGTTTAAACGTTACGGGATTGCTCATTTTAGGAATTGATTTTGCCATTATATTGGGGCTAATTGGTGGATTAATAAACGCCATTCCTTATGTTGGCGGCTTAGTGGCTATGGCATTGCCTTTATTAATTGCCCTTGCCACCAAACCACCCGTTTATGCCTTATTGGTAATTGTGTTGTACACCATTATTCAATTTATAGACAATAATATTATTATGACCTATATAGTGGCAACCAACATACAAGTAAACGGATTAATATCTGTGGTGGTGGTAATTTTGGGTGGAGAACTATGGGGAATAAGTGGCATGTTTTTATCTATCCCTATTGTAGCAATCATAAAAATTATCTTTGATTACTTTCCGGCATTTAAACCTTTAGCCATGCTTATTGGCAACCAAGAAAACACTTATAAAAGCTAGGTAAAACCTGCGTTTTATGTAAGTAATTCTGGTTTTAATGTAAGGCTTTAGGCACATACATAAACGAACTTTGATAGACTAAGGTATTCCTTTATCATGAAAAGTATTGTAGACACATTTTTTAATTTCTTGCTGAACCAATTATACCGCATAGGGCAATTTGGATTGTTTTTACAACATAGTTTTAGCTCTCTTTTTAGCACCCAAAGCGAATGGAAAGAAACCGCCAAACAATGTTATTTAATAGGCTATAAAACGCTTCCGCTGGTTGGCATAACGGGTTTTATTATGGGCTTAGTTTTAACCATTCAAACAAGGCCTACCCTTTCAGATTTTGGTGCCGAATCTTGGCTTCCCGCAATGGTTTCTGTTTCTATTGTTAGAGAAATTGGTCCGGTAATAACCGCCTTAATTTGTGCCGGAAAAGTAGGTTCAGGCATAGGAGCAGAATTGGGCTCTATGAATGTAACCGAACAAATAGATGCCATGGAAGTTTCTGGCACCAACCCTTTTAATTATTTGGTGGTTACGCGCATTTTGGCTTGTGCATTTATGTTGCCATTACTAACCATTTATAATGATATTATTTCTATGCTTGGCTCATTTATGGGCGTGAATATTATGGGCGAAGTAAGCATAAGACTTTTTTTTGCAAGTGCCCTATCCGAAATCTCCTTCTTGGATATTTTCTCTTCTCTTATTAAAACATTTTTCTTTGGATTAGCCATTGGCATTATCTCTACCTACCAAGGCTATTACGCACAAAAAGGAACCGTGGGCGTTGGCGCTGCCGCTAATGCTTCGGTGGTTATCTCTTCCTTGCTCATTTTTATTTTAGATATGGTAGCGGTGCAAATAAGCAGTTTATTTTCTTAAAGGTATGAACCAAAACGAAACCATATTACGTGTAAAAAACCTCTCCAAATCTTTTGGCGAAAAGCAGGTGCTTAGCGATATAAACATAGAAGTATTAAAAGGCGAAACGATGGTTATTATTGGCATGTCGGGTAGCGGAAAATCTGTGCTTATAAAATGTTTAATCGGACTTATTACGCCTGATACCGGAGAAATAAATATTCTAAACAATGACTTGCTTAGCTTGAAAAAAAAGGCCTTAAATACCCTGAGAACAAAACTCGGATTTTTATTTCAAAGCGCTGCCTTGTATGATTCGATGACTGTGCAGGAAAACCTCGCCTTCCCTATGCGAAACAACTTTGACCTAAGCAAGGCTGAAAAGCTTACTGCTATGGAAAAAGTATTGGAAGAAGTTGGTTTAGCAGGAACCCTCCAACAAATGCCTGCCGAATTATCGGGTGGTATGCGCAAGCGTTTGGGTTTAGCCCGAACGCTGATTATGCAACCCGAGTTTATCTTTTATGATGAACCAACCACTGGCCTCGACCCCATTACTTCCAAAGAAATTAGCGAACTTATTTTGCAGGTGCAAGAAAAATACAATACCAGTTCTATTCTGATAACTCACGATATGGCCTGCGCCAAGCTAACTGCCAATAGAATGATTGTATTAAAAGATGGAAAAATTGCCGATGAAGGAAACTATGAAAGCTTGGCAAAATCGCCCATTAGCTGGATTCAAAACTTATTTCAATAGCCAATATCATTTAACCAAAGTAACAACATGAGCAATCAAAGCAAAGAATACGGATATAGCGTAAAACTTGGTGCCTTTATTTTAGTTGGATTAGCCATCCTATTTGCCGCCATCTTTTTTGTTGGGCAGGCCAGGCAATTATTCTCCAAAACGTTTAGCATTAGCGCTGTATTTAAAGATGTAAACGGACTACAAGCAGGGAACAATGTGCGCTTTGGTGGCATGCATATTGGCGCTATTAGCAGCATAGAAATGTTAACAGACACTTCCATTTTGGTAAGTATGGATATTGAAAGTAGCTCGCAACAATTTATCAGCAAAGATGCCAAAGCAACCATTGGTTCAGACGGATTGATGGGCAATAAATTATTGATAATTAGTCCGGGAAAGGGCACCCAAGGCCCCATTGCAGATAAAGACCAAATTGCCAGTGTACAAGCCATAAGCATGGATGATATCATGGAAAAATTATACGTAACCACAGAAAATGCCAACCTAATAACCACCGATTTGGCCACCATCTCTGGCAGCATTAGAAGCGGAAATGGCACTATTGGCAAGTTGTTTATGGACAAAGATTTTGCAGAAAATTTAGACAAAACATTAATCAATGTTAAGAAAGGCTCAAAAGGATTTTCAGAGAATATGGAAGCTGCTAAAAAAAGTTTTTTCTTAAAAGGCGCCTTTAAAAAAGATAAGGATAAAAAATAATGATTCAGGTAAAAAAAGAAGGAGTTGTCCTTTACAAAACAGCACTGGGCTTTGAAAGTGAGGGCGTATTAAATCCTGCTGTAATAATGGTAGACGATAAAATCCATTTATTCTACAGAGCCGTAAGCAAAGGAAACTACTCTAGTATTGGCTATTGCCTCCTAAGCGCACCAATGCTGGTAGAAGAAAGGTATGATAGTCCCATCTTAATTGCTGAAGGCAGCTGTGAAAGTCATGGTATAGAAGATCCGCGCATTACCGAAATAGACGGCACATTTTACCTCAGCTATACCGCTTATGATGGCACCAATGCATTGGGTTGTTTGGCGATATCGCAAGATTTAAAACAGTTTCAAAAACTAGGCAAGATTGTACCCAAAATTCATTATAAAACCTTTGCGCGATTAGCTAGTTCGGGCGTACCCTTAAACGAGAAATATGTGCGTTTTAATGTGAGTCAGAAAACAGCCAATATTGATGGTAAAACCAAATATATTTGGGATAAAAATGTGGTTTTTTTTCCACGCAGAATAAATGGCAAACTATATTTTTTACATCGCATTAAACCAGATATTCAAATTGCAAGCATAGATAGTTTGGAAGATTTAGGTAAAGCATTTTGGCAAAATTACTTACTGCATTTCAACAATCATATTCTTATGCATTCCATTTACCCGCACGAGATTAGTTATATTGGCGGCGGTTGTCCGCCTATAGAAACCAGCGCCGGTTGGCTGTTAATTTATCACGGCGTGTACGATACTGCTTCTGGCTACGTATACACCGCTTGCGCGGCCCTTTTAGATTTGGATCAGCCCGAAAAAGAAATTGCACGCTTACCCTACCCTCTTTTTGAACCCGAGTTAAACTGTGAAAAAGTAGGATATGTAAACAATGTTTGTTTCCCTACGGGAGCAGTTGTAATAGCAGAAACGCTCTACATTTATTACGGTGCAGCCGACGAACAAATTGCCTGCGCCAGCGTTAACCTTCCCAATTTAATTTCAGAATTACTATTAAATCCAACACCACATGTTAAATAACAAGGCAGATATTTTATTTATTTCATCTTACCCACCTAGGGAATGTGGCATTGCAACCTATACAAACGATTTAATTAGTGCTATAAACAACAAGTATACCAATAGCTTTAATTTAAAAGTTTGTGCCCTCGAAAATAATACAGAAAATTTTATTTACCCAGATGAAGTTGCGTATGTTTTAAATACGCAACAACCAGACGAATACATAGCTTTGGCCAATACCATTGCGGCTGAACCAAACATTGAATTGGTTTGCATACAACACGAATTTGGCTTCTTTGCTGGCAAGTACACTTTCGATTTTATGCAGCTTATTAAGAACATACAAAAGCCTATTATTATTGCTTTTCATACGGTTTTGCCTGAACCAAATGAGCAACTTAAAACAGACATACAATACATAGCTGCGCATTGTGATGCATTGGTTGTAATGACAAAACATGCGGCCAACATACTTATAAAAGAGTATCAAATACCCATAGATAAAATTGAGGTTATTTCGCATGGAACCCATCTTATTTCTTACAAAGACAAAGAACAATTAAAAAAAACACATGGTTTTATGGGTAGAAAAGTGCTCTCTACTTTTGGCTTATTAAGTGCTGGTAAAGGCATAGAAACAACCTTGCAGGCTTTACCAGAAATTATCTTAAATCATCCCAATGTGTTGTTTTTAATTATAGGTAAAACACATCCTGTGGTGGTATCGCAAGAAGGAGAAAAATACCGAAATCTGCTCACGCAAATGGTAGCAGATTTAAACCTTTGCAAACATGTGATTTTTATAAATAAATATTTACCCTTGCCATTATTATTAGAGTATTTACAACTAAGCGATATTTATTTATTTACGTCTAAAGACCCATATCAGGCAGTAAGTGGAACATTCTCTTATGCCTTGAGTTGTGGCTGCCCCATCATCTCTACGCCTATACCCCATTCTTTGGAAGTATTAAACC
>JAUYMZ010000199.1 GCA_030699355.1 Bacteroidota bacterium
GCTCAATGAAAAGCGCTTTTCTTTGGTAAGGTCTATTCTAAAGAAAAATGGGTTCAGCAATAAATTAGCTATAATTACTATAACTACAATTAACAAGAGTTGAAACAAATCTTGCTTTTTAGCCGATTGGTATTTTTTTGATTCTGTTACCATTTTCTACCTCCAAAAACTGTTTTAGTTGCGGCAATAAACACCATGTCGAAACCAATAAAATAAAACAAATCCCTAGAGTCTATAACCCCTCTGCTAATGCTTTGGTAGTGGGCGTTTATGCCCAAATTAGCTACTACAGAATCCCAAGTTCCTAAGAGTTTAAAATCGGCAATCAGTTCAAATATATTGTAAAACAAAAAGCACAAAAACATGGATACAATAAAGGATACTATTTGGTTATCGCTAATGGCCGATGCAAACATACCTACAGCCACAAAACAAGAGCTTAAGAAGAATAAGCCAATGTATGAGCCCATAATGGCGCCGCTATCTAAATTGCCTTTGGGCGCTCCCAATTGGTAAATGGTAATATAATAAATAAGGGTAGGTAAAAGGGTAAATATAACAATGGTTAAACCCGCAAAATATTTGCCCAATATAATAGCCAAATCGCTAATAGGTTTGGTGCTAATAATTTCTATGGTGCCATTCTTTTTCTCTTCACTTAAGCTGCGCATGGTAATAGCCGAAATCAAAAAGATAAACAACCAAGGTGCCATATTAAACAGCGTATCGAGGTTGGCATACCCATAATCAAATACATTGTAATCTGGCAATACCCAAGTAAAAAGGCCAATGGCCAATAAAAAAACCAACATCACCACATAGGCAATAAGGGAGCTTAAAAAACTTCTAATTTCTTTTATATAAATGCTAAACATCTTTATTTAGTTAAGGATTGAAATACATCTTCGAGTGAGTTTTCTGCCAATTGCATAGATAGAATCAGCCAGCCATTTTCCTGAGCCAATTGGGCCAATTCTTCACGTATATCATGGGTGGCTTTTAATCTAAATTGTTTGTCGTTTCTGTTGGTCTGAACCAAACCTTTTATGGTTTTTAATTTTGATTCGTCGATGTCTTGTTTAAATTCTACACTTAAGGTAAAGGTCTTTTGCATTTGTTTTTGCAGGTTTTCTATGGCATCATTGGCTACCAACTTACCTTTGTTTATGATAATTACCCTGCTACACATGGCTTCTACTTCTTGCATAATATGGGTAGAGAAAATCACCGTTTTGTCTTTCCCAATCTCTTTAATCAAGTTGCGTATTTCAATCACTTGGTTGGGGTCTAAACCGCTGGTAGGTTCATCCAAAATAAGTACTTCTGGGTTGTGCAACATAGCTGCTGCTAGTCCAACGCGTTGTTTATACCCTTTAGAAAGTTGGTTAATTTGCTTTTTACGCTCTAGGGTTAAGCCCGTTTTGGCAATCATGGTTTCTACTTTTTCGTTGGCTTCATTTCCCCTTAAACCCATTAAACTGGCCGAAAACAGCAAATATTCTTTGATATACATGTCGGTATACAAAGGGTTGAGTTCAGGCAAATAGCCAATTTTTTTGCGGGCTTCCATTTGCTGGGTGTTTACATCAAAGCCGCAAACACTGGCACTGCCAGCACTTTGGGGCAAATACCCCGTAAGTATTTTCATGGTAGTAGATTTTCCGGCGCCGTTCGGACCTAAAAAACCTAGTATCTCGCCCGGTTTTACCTCAAAGCTCACGCCATCTAGCGCCTTTTGCGAACCGTATATTTTTGTTAAACCATTTACTATAACCGACATTTTTTATTAAATTCATTTAGCATGCAAGCAAATACAGGTTCTTTTCTGGTTGAACCAAAATGATTTACTCACAATTAACTCGCGAATATGGAGAAGTCAGCGAAAATAGGCAAATGGTTTGGAAGAAATTATGAATTATGAATTTTGAATTATGAAGTTAAGGTTTCTCGCTTCGCTCGAAATGAACGTGGCATAAACTCGTTTTCGGCGGCAGGGG
>JAUYMZ010000200.1 GCA_030699355.1 Bacteroidota bacterium
AACCAAAGTTGAACTTCGGTGTTTTTATAAGTTGGGCCAGGATAATTAGAGTATGAAAATGCTTCTGCAAAATTATCAATTGTTCTTCCAGATGGATTTTCTGTCCAGCCCGCAGTCCATTTAAAGACTTGGTCACTTATAAAGTATTTAGCATTTCCGTTTTCTATACTTACTGTTAACGTCATACTATGATATCCACCAAGTAAACTAAGTGCAAAAATATAATTACCATCTTTTCCCCCAGTCATTTTCAACGCAGAATCAACTATACTACCTTGCATTTTAGCTTCATACTTAATACCATTAGTAACAGGCTGATTAGTATTTGAATCCATCTTTGGTTTAAGTGTCATTGCTATTTTAGTAGTTGAGTCAACATTTCCTGCTTTTCCTAAATACTTTGCCGTTTCACTCACAGAAGTGCCCTTTGTACCTTTTGCGTTATCATTTAAAGTACCAGGAGAGTTTCCAAGAATTAAATCCATTCCATTGTTCATAGATGTAATGCAATCATCATATTTTATGTCATTATTAGAAGCATGTGCAGCCTGATTTTTAGAATTCTGAAGATAGTAATTTTTCATTTTATCAAGGTCGGTCTTTGAAATAGACTTTGGTTTCGAATCACTCCATCCACCTTTTCCTTTATCCATATATTCATCATAATATGAAGTAACTCCATTTACTATTTTACTATCTCCATGCTTAGGCAAAGGTGGAATAGGCTTTTCACTTTCTGGAGTAGTTGATCCACTTTGAACTGTAGTATCTGCAGGCTGTTGAGGTGAATTTCCTGTTTCTTCTAATCCATCTCTATCAATTGAAATTATTGGTTTGTTACCCGCATACTGATAAGCAGTATAAAAGGGGTATTTCCTAGCCAATGGATCAACTGAAATAAACCTACAAATCCAAGGGCTGTAATACCTTGCTCCATAATAATACAAACCGCTTTCTTCGTCTTTTTCTTTGCCACAGAAACGGTAGCGTTTTTTGCTATAAGAGCCAAAAGAAGTTTCTCCAAATGGGTAATATTCTTCTCTGCTTATCAGTGTGCCATGTTCATCTAAAAGAACGCCACTGCTTCCAAGGTGGTTATCTAAATTATATTTTACATCTGGAGTGCTATCTCCAAAGTCATGTCCATTACGTACTGTTGCAACTCTTCTGGCATCATCCATGATATTTGAGATGGAACCTCTGTTTGTACTACTATCTTCTCTATACTCAATCAACCCATCTATGTACGTTATGCTTTCCCAATCACCTCCACTTACTCTGGTCAATTTCTTTACTCGGTTTCCGCCTGAATCGTACATGTAATGTGTTATTACACTTGGTTCTGTACTACCACCAGATTGGTTGTAATATAGGCGCAGTCTATCTGCATAATCCCACTCAAAAAAACGTTCGCTGTTTTCTCGTGTCATGTTACCACAAGTATCGTAATAAAAATTGTAAGTATCGCCACCTACTATTATATCGTTTAAAAGATTTGAACCATAATTAAAACTGCGCGTAAAGTTACTGCTGCCTGTATGTGCCAACTCCGCAATATTGCCCATTAAATCATATTGGTATGTTTGGCTATAGGCTGTTGTTGCATTGGGGTCGTCACTGCGGTAGCTATCATCCCAACCTGGAAAGGGGCTACCTGCTTGGTTCTCTCTACCTGTAGCATTTAAAAGGCGGTACAAGGCATCATATTCAAACGCTCTTTCTAATCCATTACCACCACCTACGCCACTTCTTGGAGTTTCATCATTTATGCTTAAAATATTTCCACTTAAATCGTATTGGTATGCATAGTCTTGTTTGGTGGTACCACTGTTGTATGCGTAGTGGTGTTCATCGCTGCTTTGGCTATAAGTGTATTTTTCTGTTTTGAGTCGCACTAACCGAAAGGTGTTTTCATCATACACATACCTTGTCATAACATCGTTGCCATAGGCTATGAGCAAACGTTGACCTTTGGCATTGTAAGCTATTTCTTTTACGTATTCTGTGCCATCAAATGCTACTTTACACAATGCTCCTGCTTTGTTATATGTGGGTACTAGCACTTTTCGGTTGCTGCTGGCATCTTCTGGGTATGTGATTTCATTTATTCGGTTCAAACCATCATATAACATATTGGTTTGGTATTGTACACCATCTAACAAGCTTGCATTAGGACTTCCCAAGCTTCCCCAGTCTACTCGGTAACAAGTTGAAGGTGGGTTCCAACTACCTGCCGACCATGTTGCAATGGCATTTAAGATTTCACTATCCCGAATTACTTGCCTAAATTTTTCAAGTACATTTCCTTTAAAATCGTATGTGTTTATTTGCTGGTATCCCGCTACATCGTATTGTTTCCATAGTTTACCTTTGCTATTATCACTTGCACTAGTACCGTATTCTAAATGCTGGCGCATTACTACGTTTTCATTGCTATTATCTCTACACCATACAGCCAAAGGGCGTTGCAGGGCATCGTAAACATGCAAGGTGAGCGCATCTTTGGCATCTCTGGTTTCTATGGGTTTGCCTGTACAATCAAATACTACCGTGCTTGTTCCTTTATTAATATGGGTAGTTTTTAAAGGAGGTATACTTTCTCCTTCTTTGGCTGGGCTTCTTAAGTCGTAAACATGTTCAAAAACAATATTATCGTAAGCATCTTTTACTTCCAACAAATTGCCTCGTATATCATACGCATACTTCATTACTACATTATTGCTTTCGCTATTGCTGCTCTCTAACCTATCTATGGTTTTTATAGTTCTACCCAAGGCATCTACCACTGCACTTTTTGGGCTTGCATAATGAGGGCTTTCTGTATCCAAATCATTGGCATCGTAAGTGTAGGTTTCCCAAGGGGTAGGGTTCTCGACTTCGCTCGAACTGACTAAGGCAAGATTATTGGGAACACCATATACCACACGCTGCTCACTTAAGTCTGGATTCACTGTCCGGATAACTTGACCCCGAGGGTCGTAATATATTTTTATTTTCTTGCCTATGGGCATGGCTTTAGTTTAGTTATGTGCTAAAAAGTATATTGCTATTTACAAATCTTTCATTGCTAAAATATTTGTTAGGTTTTAATCTTAAAACATAAACCATATTACTCCCTTAATTTATATCCAATGAAAAAAATGACAATTCTTCCCTTGAAGTCCCAAGCAAATAAATTTTATTTTGCTTCATTTTACAGATAAACTGATTAGGCCAGAAATTTGAATAATCACCCATCATTAACTCAATGTTAAATGGATTGCTCCTCTTTATTCTTTGCAGTATAGTTAATGAATTTAAGTCGCAAAAGATTATTTCAATAGTTTCTTCGTTTGCTAATAGTAAAACAATATTATCCTTATAAACTCCTAAAATTTTAAACGTATTGTACTTTTCAGCATTATCAATTCGTAATATCTTTTTTGTCAAACTAGCATTAACAATTTCAAAAGTACATCCGATATTGTTTTCATGGCTTAAGCTCAAAACCAAAAACTGCTTAGTTGGCAGTAAAAAATAATCCCAATCGTCATAAATGTTTTCATAATAAATTGAATCCACAACATGACGATTATTAAAAAAATAAAAACCTGAACTATAAACAATATTTTCAGTACAATTCTTAAAGTAAATATCTGCCGAAGAAGACAGTAAAATTTCGGTTTTATCAAGTTTAAATATTGAATGCTTAACATAAGAAGAATAGTACCATGAATCATCTTTCATTAACTCTATAAAGTCTGGTTTATTCTTTGTTTTAATAACTTTAATAGGGAAAAGCTTATTGTTGACTTTATTAAACTCCTTAATTTCACTTTGAACTTTTGATGGAATAAAAAAGCTATTATCTTTGATATCAAACGAAAGTGGACAATATGACCCGAGTTCATTTGAAGTTAGTTTTGAAAAACTTTCCGCAATTTCATTACTGTAGAAATCACTGATGCTAATTTTCCCTTCTAATATAAATTCTTTACTTAGTGATATTTTATTGGTGCAACCATCAAATAATAATATTAGTGATAGCATGCAGAATAAATTTAGTGTGTACTTCATAAACACAAGTTACTATTTAATGTTTCAAATTTATAACTATTTGTTTGGAGTCCAAAAGCCTATAAATCCTCCATGCCCATATGTACTTTCAGTTAGTAATGAATCATTTTTGTCAAGTTTTGCATTTCCTATCTGAGCTCCATGAGATCCCATCATTGCGAAAAAGACTTTTCCACCTTTTATTTCTGTAACAATTGCAACATGCCCTCCCCACAACATTATATCGCCTAGTGCGGGATTATCTTTTCTTATAACATTGTTTGTAGGTAGAGCGGTAATTTCAGCACGCATTCCTTTTGAATCTTGTGCTTTAAATAAATGTCCTTGACCTGCATTCCTTAACATTGTAGTTACAGTTGATGAACAATCCGCATACTTTGCATCTAATCCAAATTCTCTATTCTCTTGGCCATATTCAGTTTTGTTTTTTTTGTATTGACTAACAACAGCTTTTGCGGCTTCTACTCTAGCTTTAGCTAAATCATTCTTATTTGCAGTACTAGTCTTCATTTCCTTAATACTCTTGCTTAGCGACTCACCTGACATTTTTAGCATATACTTGCTAAAGTAAATCGGATTTTTCATATTCTCTAAGTGCTCTTGTTTTGATTTTTCTGCTTGTGCTTTTTTTTGTTGTTCTTGAGCTTTGCTTTGTTCTACTGCTTTTTGTTGCTTGACATAATCATCGCTATAAGGTCCCTGTTTGCCATTTACAATAGGTTCTTCTACACTTTTATAATTAACTTTATTCTCTATATTAGGTGTTGGTGCTACCGTTGGTGCGGGGGGTGTTGGCTCTGCGGTTGCTGGTGTATCGGTTGGTGCTTGTTCCAGCCCATCCAAATCAATAAAGTTTATAGGTTGATTTCCGGCATATTGATATGGTGTATAAAAGGGGTATTTACTTGCCAGCGGATCCACACTCACAAACCTACACGTCCAAGGCGAATAATATCTCGCTCCATAATAATAAAGCCCACTCTCTTCATCCTTTTCTTTACCACAGAAATGGTAGCGTTTTTTTCTGTATGAACCAAATGATGTTTCGCCAAATGAATGATTCTCCTCAAATTTTACCATACAATTTTGCTTTAAAACTATCTGACGAAACATAATGAACTAAATAATTTCTTAAAAAAATAAAGGTTAATTGTCTTTACAAATAAATTTGTATTCTATACTTTTTAACATATTCTTTTTATACCTGAAGGTGTATTTAATGATTTCTCTGTTATCATTATTCATATTTATCTTATACACATAAAATGAGACAATATTTCTTCGAAATCTTACCGGATAGCCTTTATAGAGATTTCCTCTGCTATCTTTAAGTGCAAACCTTTTAAAATCATTTGAAGACAGGTGTTTATAAAACGTAGTGTCAGAGGTTATTAGCCAATTAAGAGGTCTTCCGTCTGCGACTAAATTTACTATAATACTTTTTTCAAGATTGTTTAATCTTTTTTTGCTATCACCTAATAAATCAATATAATCTAAAAAGTAGTTATTTATTATTTTATCTTCATTTGAAATACAATAATTCATCCCAACACTTGGCCCATTTGTTACTTGAATAAAAAAAAATTTATAACTATTAAAGTAATTAGTAAATTTTTCTGTATAACGATATTTAATTTCAACCTTTTCTCTGTCTTTTCCAAAATGCCTTAAGTAATAATAGTCTACATAATCTTTATAATACTTTTGCCTTATAGTTTCTTTCAATTCCAAATCATTTATTTGGGCAAAAGCAATTTTCACAAAAAAGCAAAAGACAATTATAACTATGAACTTACTTTTTAAAATAGGCTGGTAAATATTTTTGCTTGTAATAATTAAATTCATATTCTCGTGGATTAAACTCTTGGACTTCTTCATCCTTACTTGTAAAATTGCCATTTTTAGAAAAAAAATCTAAGACATGGCCTAACTCATGCGTGATTATACCACCTAACTCAATTTGCATTGTATTAGGGTCGTTTGGAGCACCCATATTTTTATTAAATAATCTTGCTCTATCAAGTGCCTTAGTTCTTATGTTCTGGCTGGGGGCTGTTTCAATAAACTTTAAATCAAAAATTATATATATTTCTTCACTATAAACATTTGATGTTTTCGCAAATAACCTATTCCCAACAGGTGAATCATTTTCATTATAAATATACAAATCACTTCCAGCCTTTAGTGTGATGTTTTTTTCTCCGGCAGTAGCTAATAATTTTTCTTTTAATTCATAAATTACAGGGTCATTTTCAGAAGTAGCATTATCTATTCTATCTTTAATTGCTTTTAGTTGGGTAAATTCTGCGTATTCCTTATCATACTTTTCCCATTCTTTTTTTAAACTTATTTCCTTTTCAGGGTTTGTCGTTTTATACTCTTCAATTTTACTTTTAGCTTCTGCAGGTGCCTCAGGTTCATCAACAATTATATTTAGTTTACTACCTGGTAAGTTGTCTGTTGTTTTGTTTATACTTGTATTTTTATCCGACTTAGTATTTCCTGAAGTTTTAGGATCTCCTTCACTAGACCCTTCTCCATTATAATCCATTTTGCAAATCGGATTATTATCGGCATAGGCATAAGGTGTTTGGAAAACATATTTCCCAGCATGGGGATCAACTGAAATAAACCTACACGTCCAAGAAGAATAATACCTTGCTCCATAATAATAAAGTCCACTTTCTTCATCCTTTTCTTTACCACAGAATCGGTAGCGTTTCTTGCCATAACTGCCGAAACTTGTTTCTCCAAACGGGTAATATTCTTCTCTGCTTACCAGTGTGCCGCTGGTATCTAGTTGCAGACTGCTGCTCCCTAAGTGGTCATCTAAATTATACTTTATACTTGGCGTGCTATCTCCAAAGTCATGTCCATTACGTACTGTTGCAATTCGTGTCGTGTCATCTAATACATGGCTTATACTACCTCTATTTGTTGTGTTGTCTTCGCGGTACTCAATCAACCCATCTATATACGTTATGCTTTCCCAATCGCCTCCACTTACCCGTGTGAACTTCTTTACTCGGTTTCCTCCTGCATCGTACATGTAATGTGTTATTACACTTGGTTCTGTACTACCACCAGATTGGTTGTAGTATAGGCGTAGGCGGTCTGCGTAGTCCCCCTCCTTCGCTCTGCTGCGGTGGGCAAAGCACTCAAAAAAACGTTCGCTGTTTTCTCGTGTCATGTTACCACAAGTATCGTAATTAAAATTGTAAGTGTTGCCTCCAACTGCAATACTATCTAATAAATTATTGCTATAATTAAACTCCCTTGTAAAGTTGTTGCTGCTGTTGTTGGCTGTATGTGCCAGCTCTGCTATATTACCCATCAGGTCGTAAGTATATGCCTGAGCGTAACTCTCGGTATTGTTTGGATCATCGCTTCTATACGTATCATCCCAGAATGAGCCTGTGGGCTGATTTTCCCTGCCCGTTGCATTAAGTAAGCGATATAATGCATCGTACTCAAACACTCGCTCCAACCCATCTCCGCCTCCTGCTGCACTGCCAGGGGTTTCATCGTTTATGCTTATAATATTTCCACTTAAATCGTATTGGTAAGCAAAATCTTGTTTAGTGGTACCGCTGTTGTATGCGTAGTGGTGTTCATCGCTGCTTTGGCTATAGGTGTATTTTTCTGTCTTGAGTCTTAGTAATCTAAACGTGTTTTCATCATACACATACCTTGTCATCATATCGTTGCCATAAGCTATCAATAAACGTTGACCTTTGGCATTGTACGCTATTTCTTTTACATATTCTGTGCCATCAAAGGACACTTTAAACAAAGCTCCTGCTTTGTTATAGGTGGGTACTAGCACTTTTCGGTTATTACTTGCATCTTCTGGGTATGTGATTTCCTTTATTCGGTTCAAACCATCATAGAGCATATTGGTTTGATATTGTACACCATCTAACAAGCTTGCATTAGGGCTTCCCAAGCTTCCCCAGTCTACTCGGTAGCAAGTTGCTGGTGGATTCCAACTACCTGCCGACCATGTTGCAATGGCATTTAAGATTTCACTATCCCGAATTACTTGCCTAAATTTTTCAAGTACATTTCCTTTAAAATCGTAAGCATTTATTTGCTGGTATCCCGCTTCATCGTATTGTTTCCAAAGTTTCCCTTTATTGTTATCACCTGCATTTGTGCCATATTCTAAGTATTGTCTCAATCCAACACTTTCATTGCTATTATCTCTACACCATACAGCCAAAGGGCGTTGCAGGATATCGTAAACATGCAAGGTGAGCGCATCTTTGGCATCTCTGGTTTCAATCGGTTTACCTGTACAATCAAAAACTACCGTGCTTGTTCCTTTATTAATATGGGTAGTTTTTAAAGGAGGTATACTTTCTCCTTCTTTGGCTGGGCTTCTTAAGTCGTAAACATGTTCAAAAACAATATTATCGTAAGCATC
>JAUYMZ010000224.1 GCA_030699355.1 Bacteroidota bacterium
GGGTGGTATCAACTAAAATATATTTATCGATTTTTTCAAATTTTATACTGCCTTTACATGGAATTGTTTTATCAACCTTACCATTATTAATATTAAGAAGGCAAACTAAATCTCCATGTTTATAAATGAAATAGTTTTTAAAATCAGCAATAAATATGAAGTTCGACATACTTTTCTTCCATTTCAATTTATTCTCTATAAAATTAATGCAATTAAGTGTATCGTTTTCCCAATAATAACAATTACTGCTATCTATATGACAGGGTAATGACTTTTCCTTTCGCTTGCTAAACTTATAATTCCAAATTACTTTACCACTTGCGACATCTAAAATATTAATTCCATAAACATTGTTAATTAAAAGGCTATTTTCATTATTGGATGGTAAAGCGTCTATTTCCACACTTAAATCTGTGTATGAAAATTTCTTTGACCAAACAACTTGAAGCGTTTTTAGATCTAAACAAATAAAAGAACGATTACCAGCATCTCTATCGGTTTTTAATTCTGGAAAAAGAGGGGATGTAAACACATAGTAATTATTCAAAATCCTATGGTGGCCTATATTAATTGTTCTCTCACCATGCTTATTTTGAAAATGATGCTTCCAAATCAACTTTTCATTTTCTCTGTCAAAAACAAAGATTCCGTTCATACTAACTACAGCAGTTTTATCATCATAAAATAAACATTTATTTACATAAAAAAGAGTATCCTCGTATTTTTTAAAATAACTTTTATATGAACCATCGGTACCTATACGCTCCATAAAGCTTTGCCCAAAAGCACCTCCATATAAATATCCATTTTGATAATAATCAATTGGGCTACATGAAACAAACCAGTCTTTAGGATTAATATATTTAATGTAACTTGGATTATATAAGCTCTGTATTCCATAAAGACCATCATTTGTATAACCATTAAATGTACTAAAACAAAAAACGATGGTGTCATTAAAAATTCTCTTATTAACAAATTTATAATAATAGTTAGAATTTACTTTTTTTAGTTTAAGATACTTAACTAATTCATTTTCACAGCTTTGGTCTCTTACATCTTCAATACTTTTATTTTTAGATAAAAAATAATATAGTAAAATGAGTATCAAAATAGCAATTAATACTTTTAAAGATAAAACTAAGTTAAATCGGTTCATTTGAAAATATTAATTAATTTTCTATTTACTTTTGTATAGCTAGAATAAACGATATTATATCCCTTTGTATTTCCTTGTTTTAATAAATCAGAGGCAAGTTTGGACCGTTTTAATTCAGGTATGATTTGTATATTATCGTAATAAAAATAGAAATTTGGATAAAGCATTATTAATGGAATAAGAATTCTACCATCTTGGCCAAACCTTGTCTTCTCAATAGTATTTGGAATATCAACATTCTTAGTTAAATCACTATCAATTAATCCTGGAATGACTGGTATGTAATGTGATGTTTGATCAAAAATTTGTTGAAGAAATGACCAAATACCTTTATGATTGAATAAATCATTCATTAAACTCAGAGCATCTGGTTGTGAATCTTTATATAATTCATAAACAGGATAAGCTATATCTCTCTGTTCAATTATAATAAAATCCCTATCAAATTTATATGCTTCAAGCCCAATTTTGGGAGTATTTTTTAAATCACCAAAAAGTAGACGATTAAACTGTTCTATTGCAAAATTACAAATTTCGGAATTTAACCTTTTCATAATTTGCTTTAAGTAATAAAAGTCACCAGACATACTGTTTCCAGAAGTAATTAGTCCCATATCATAAGCTTCAGTTAAATCACTTACAAGATAATAAGCACCATTTAGCCAAAGAATTTTATGTTTTGTTCTACTTAATAAAAGTTGAATAGAATTGTAATAATCTAAAATCTGCTCAAATGGTTGAAGTCTATATTTCCATTTATTTTTGGTAATTGCTAAAACTGCATTAAACCACCTTGTAGTTAAGTTTTTT
>JAUYMZ010000243.1 GCA_030699355.1 Bacteroidota bacterium
GATGCTACAAACAAGGCCAAATGAGGTTCGTACTGCAAAACATTTACGTGCATCTGTGCTTTTTCGGCTTCGCTAATATATGGCGGATTGCTCACCCAAAGGGCAGCATCTGTTTGTTGCAGGTAGTTTATGCCCGTTTCATCTAGCACAGATAATGGTTCAAATTGAATGGCTAACTTTAATTGCGTGGCATTGTATTGGGCTGTTTTAATAGCCTCTTCCGAAATATCTAGCGCAAAAAGGTTAGGTTCGGCCAAGGCTTTTTTAAGGGCCAAGGCAATGCAGCCGCTGCCGGTGCAAATATCTAAAATCGCTGTAGGTTTAGGTTCAGCCCAAGTTTGGTAGCTTGTAATTACGGCCTGAACCAACTCCTCCGTTTCTGGTCGCGGAATGAGTACAGTGGGATTGACATGAATGAGCAAATCCATGAAATAAGCGTAGCCCAACACATACTGAATAGGTTCACCGCTTAAGAGGCGATTTTTGAGAGTATTGAGTTGCAGCTCTTCGGTAAAACTAAGTTCTTTGCTAAAGAGATGGAGGTGAACTTTTTTAATTAAAAGAATATCCTCATAAAGCCAATACATGAGCTCTTTGGCCTCGTTTTCTGGGTACAGTGCTTGCAGTTGTAACACAGATTCATCAAAGTATTTTACGATATCCATTGGGTAGCAATAGTAGGGAAAATTTCACATATTGAGATGCTAAATTCCGTGTTTTTGCTGACATATTTAGTTATTTATCAGGTTAGAAGTTTTATCCTTTCCGAAACCATTTTTCTTAATTCACTTTTATGTTTTGTTGGCAGAAAAGAATTATCTATCCACCAATTTAATTTATCCAATCTATCAATAAATAAATGGTAGCAATTCTGAATTTGTTTTTCTGTTAATTTTAAAAACTAATCCTTGCTTCATAACTAACCCGTTTATTGATTTTCGATTAAGAATATATCTGAATGAGTAATTATTTCGGTCAGTTTATCATCGGGTTTTCGATGATAATGTTATTACGTTATTGTTTGGGACGAATTTCCAAGCGGTAATTTTATTTTCTTTTTTGTCAATAATTTCCTCTATGATAATTCCATATTTAACTCCTTTATTGAATAATGTGACTTTTACACCTTTGTTTAAATAATTCCAAAATATGTCGTATGGGTCAAGTTTTTGTTTGTTTGGGGTTAGTTGAAAACCAAATAAATGAAGGACCTGTTCAACTTTGTTTAACTGCAAACTTGGCTTGCCTTGTTCTAACTCACGAATAAAGCGAATTCCCACACCCGCTTTTGTTGCAAGTTCTTCTTGGGTGATACCCAGTTTTTTTCTTTGAAATCGGATAAATGGCGAAAGATTATTCATTTTATTATACCTTTACGGGTGCAAATACAGTAAAATATCTAATATGCGTACCGTTCGGGTATAAAATGTTTTAAAATCGTGAATTTAGTCCTTAACGGGTATAAATTCTTTAAATTTTGAGCTAGCGGTGTCGTTCAAAGCTTCGTGCCATCAAAAATTTTCTACCATAAATGAGATGAAATTTTACAAAGTATAGGCTCAATCCATTACAAAATTAGCTGATTGATGGTATATATTTGTAATACTAAAAAAGATAAAGACTGCCCGGCAGTAAAAAATAATTAAATTTTTTAAGCAAGCATCTTTGTTAATCCCAATTATCAACTAACCTTTCTAAAGGCCTATGAAGAATATTATTATTGATGAAAAATGTA